>NZ_JAMYLZ010000006.1:0-266488 GCF_040318315.1 Mesorhizobium sp. M1227 | reverse complement strand
TCTCGGCGGCGAAGGCCGACACCGTCAACGGCGGACTGGCTGCCAAGCCCTTCTCGTAGGCTCGCCGCAAAGCCTTGCCGTCAAGCGACACCACCTCGGGCGTTTCTCGGCTGGCTCGGGCGAAAGCTGCGGCAAAGGCAGCAAAGGCGCGACCAAAGGCCTCCGGGTCGAGCAGACGCAGCAGCCGCGAGAAGGTGTCGTGGCTGGGAGCTGCGTCATAGTCGATCAGCCGCGACAGCGCCTGCTTGCGCTCCTGCGCGAACAGGGCAAATTCCGTCGCATTGCTGGCGCCGCACAGGCTTGCTGCGATCATCATCACGATCAGGTCGCCAAGCCGGTGCGTGGCGTTGGGCGCGCGTGGATCAGGCACCGCGCCAAAGTAGCTCTCAAGGCAGGAAATGGCAGTCGCTCCTTCGCTCAACTGCCTCTCCAAAGAATCCTTTCTCAGCCTAAACTCAACCCCAAAATCGCCATATGCGATTCCCCTGCCCTTGAGGGGGAGATGTCGCCGAAGGCGACAGAGGGGGTCGGTTCGACCGGGCTCGTCTTCCTGCAACGGATGGAGGCTGGCGCTCGACGCGCGGCGACCCCCTCTGGCCTGCCGGCCATCTCCTCCTCAAGGGGGGAGATCACAGCTTCACCGCCCCGCCGCTCCATAAACCGGCGTCGCAATGCCTTCCATCCTCGCCTTGATCTGCAGCGCGACGTACTTCGAATAGAAGCGCGACAGCGCCAGATTGCCGCCGTGGAACCACAGCGCTTCCTGTGCCGTCGGCTTCCACATGTTGCGCAATTCGCCTTGCCACGGACCCGGGTCGCCTTTCACGCCCGAGCCAATCCCCCAGCACGGGCCGACCTTGTCGGCGACTTCGCGCGAGACGATCGCCGCCACGGTTTCGTTCATCGAGAGATAGCCGGTGCAGGCGATGATTGCGTCGGCCGCCAGTTCGGTGCCGTCGTCGAAGAGGATGCCTGTCGGCGTCAGCGACTTGATCCCGACGCCGCTGCGGATGCCGATCTCGCCATCGATGATCAGGTCGCAAGCGCCGACATCGATGTAGAAGCCCGAGCCGGTGCGGTAGGCCTTCATCAGGAGCCCGGTCTCGTCGTCGCCGAAATCGATGGCGAAGCCGGCGCCGCGCAAGCGATCGTAGAAGGCCGCGTCGCGCGCCTTGATGATGTCGTAAAGCGCGCGCTGGCCTTGCGGCAGCAGCGCGAACGGCGTCGAGGCGACGATCATGTCGGCCTTCTCGGTGGTGATGCCGCGGGCCAGCGCCTTTTCCGAAAAGATCTCGAAACCGATCTCCATCAGCGTGTCCGACTTGACCACCGTCGTCGGCGAGCGCTGGACCATGGTCACCTCAGCGCCGCTCTCCCAGAGGTCGACGCTGACGTCATGGCCGGAACTTGCCGCGCCGATGACGGCGACCTTTTTGCCGCGGAATTTCTCGCCGCTGGAATACTGGCTGGAATGCAAGATTTCGCCGTCGAAGACCTCGGCGCCCGGCAGGTCGATGCGCCTGGGCGGGCCATAAGCACCGGTTGCAAAGACGATGTGCCTGGGCTTCAGCGTGATGCGCTCGCCGGCGCGATCGAGCTCGACCGTCCAGATTTTTTCGGCGTCGTCGTAGGACGCGCTGACGCATGTCGTGGAGGTCCAGTAGTTGAGCTCCATGACGCGCGTATACATTTCCAGCCAGTCGCCCATCTTGTCCTTGGGCGTGAACACCGGCCAGTTCTCGGGAAACGGGATGTAGGGCAGATGGTCGTACCAGACCGGGTCGTGCAGCACGAGCGAGTGATAGCGATTGCGCCAGGAATCGCCGGCCTGCGCATTCTTCTCAATGACGATGGCCGGCACGCCCAATTGCCTGAGCCGCGCCCCCAGCATGATGCCGCCGTGGCCGCCGCCGATAACCAGGCAGTAGGGCTGCTGGCTAACGCCGAGATCACGCGCCTCGCGGCGCCTCGCCTCCAGCCAGGTCTCGCGTTCCGGATCCGCCTTGTGGCGGACGCCCAGCGGCCGCGCCGGGCCCTTGCGCTCCTCCAACCCCTTGAGATCGCTCATCGCGGTAAACAGCGTCCGGCATTTGCCGTCCCTGAGGCGCATGATGCCATGGCCCCACGCCGATGACGTCTCGAAAGAAAACCAGGCCTCGATCGTGCCCTCGTCCGAAGTCGCTTCGCCGCTGAGCTGCCACTGGGCAGGCCTAGTCATTGCCAGCGTCGCCGCCAGCATGTCGCGGATCGCGGCGCGGCCTTCCATCGTCTTGATGTTCCAGGTGAAGGTCAGCAGATCGCGCCAGTAGCAGTCCTCGACGAACAAATTGGTTGCGGCCTCGACGTCGCCGGCCTCGAGCGCCCGGGCAAAGGAATCGAGCCAGGTGGCCGCCTGTTTCGTCGGTGCGATGTCGAGCATCTGTCTTCCCTAACTTCCAGTGACGTTTGCGCTGCCCTCATTCTTACCGTTTCCGGGTTCTTTGCGGGAGAGGGTGAGGGCAGCGCAAACAGTCCGGAAGCTAAGGGGCCAACGTAGGCCGAAGCGATCGCCGCTGCCGTCAGGCCCGCGCGCGGGCCTGATCCGAACCGCTATCCAGCCATGCAAGATCGTCCGGCGAAAGTGAAATGTCGAGCGCCTGGAGGCTGTCTTCCAATTCGTCGAGCGTGCGCGGCCCGATCAGCGGGACGGACGGAAAGGGCTGCGCCAGGACATAGGCGAGCGCGACGTGGATCGGGCTTTTGCCCAGCCGTCTGGCGAGCTCGATGGCGCGGTCGCGACGGCCGAAATTCCTCTCCGAATACCAGACCCGGACCAGCTCCTCATTGTCGCGCCGGTCGCGGCCGGCGCGGTCGGTGAAGAAGCCGCGGCCCTGGCTCGACCAGGCGAAATTCGGCATCTGCCGGGCGGCGAGCCAGGCCTTCCATTCGTCGCTGGAGGAGGTGACGCAGCCTGCCCAGATCGGCTCCAGCATTTCGGCCAGCGAGAAATTGTTGGAAAGCGCACCGGGCTTCTGCTTGCCGGTGCGCTCGGCATAGGCAATCGCCTCATCCATGCGTTCCATCGTCCAGTTCGAGCCGCCGAACGGACCGCGAATGCGGCCGGCCTTGACCTCGCGGTCCATCGCATCGACGAACTCGTCGACCGGCACATCCGGATTGTCGCGGTGCATGAAATAGACGTCGATATGGTCGGTCTGCAGCCGTTCGAGCGACTGGGTAAGCTGTTTGCCGATGACGTCGGGATAGCAGAGCGGCGAGTGCGCGCCCTTGCCGATGACCACCGACTGCTCGCGCACGCCGCGGTTCTTCAGCCACTGGCCGAGCAGCGTCTCGGTATAGCCGGAACCGTAGACGAAGGCGGTGTCGAACAGATTGCCGCCGGCCTCGAAATAGGCATCGAGCAGGATGGCGCCCGACGAAAAGGTGCGGAAATCCTCGAAGCCGAGCGCCAGGCGCGAGGCCGGCCGCGGCAGGCCCGGAATGCTGCGCTTGGGGATGGCGGTTCCGCCGGAGCGCAGCTTCCGTCCGGAGATCGTGTTGACGCGCTTTGCCGGTTTCTCGATGTCGTATTCGAGCCCGATTGCGGCCCGCCATTTGTCGAGCACGCGCAGATTGCCGAGACTGTCGGCCCAGCCCATGCCGGGCCAGGCGAACTCCTGCTTTCCGCCGAGAATGGCCTCGCCGGCGGCGTCGACCTCAAATGCGTACAGCCAGCCGTCCTCCGTGACCTCGACCACCTCGGTGTCACCCGGACGGATGATGCGGATTTCGCCGGTGCCGCCTTGCTGGCCGCCGGCATACCAGAAATCCGCCACCTCGATGCGGCCTTTGCTGCCGACAATACGCAAGACATTGTCCTGAGCGAGCGAGATGCTGCAGGACACTTCCGCGACGATGCCGCCCGGAAAATGCAACAGCGCCGACGCCCATTCGTCGACGCCGGATTGGCCGAGATGCGCAGCGCCGACGACTTTGTCCGGCTCGGCGAAGGGCTTTCCCACTGCTGCGCCGGCAATCAGCCGCGCCATCGAGACGGGATAACCGCCGACATCGAGAATGCCGCCGCCGGCGAGATCCTTGGCGTAAAGCCGGTGCTCCGGCATGAAGCCCGGCATGGCGAAGCCGAAGCTGGATTTGATCATCTTGATGTCGCCGATCGCGCCGGCCCTGATCAGCTCGACCAGCCTGGCCGTCTGCGGATGCAGCCGGTACATGAAGGCTTCGCCGAGAAAGGTGCCGGCCTTGCGCGCGGCATGGATCATGGCGTCGGCTTCGAATGCGGTCAGGCCAAGCGGCTTTTCGCAAAGCACGTGCTTTCCGGCCTCGGCCGCCTTGATCGCCCATTCGGCATGGCTCGGATGCGGCGTCGAAATATAGATCGCGTCGACATCCGGATCGCCAACCAAAGCCTCGTAGCCGTCCAGGATGCGGGCGCCGGGGAAAGCCTCGGTGAGCCCCGCCTTGCCGGGATTGCGCGCCCCTAAGGCGACCAATGTGCCGGTGCGCGAATGGGCGACGCCCCCGGCAAAAGCCTTGGCGATGTTGCCGGGCCCGAGAATGCCCCAGCGAACTTTTTCTGGTTTGGACGTCATGTCAAATCTCCGTGGGGTGGCCGCGAGCAATCGCGATCGGACAAAAGAAAGATGGGTTAGCGAATGCGTGCGCCGGTGGCGTCGAAGAGAAGCGAGCGGTCGGCTTTGATCGACACCACCAGGTCGTCGCCGTTCGCGCGATGCCGCGAGGCCTCGCGCTCGATGATCAGTTCCTCGCGTCCGCCCCCGGTACCGGAATTGGCATAGACATAGCTCACCGATCCCAAGTGCTCGGCGACGTCGGCCTTGAGGGTAAGGTCGCAATCGCCCTGGCCGGCGTCGAAGAAATGCTCCGGCCGCACGCCAAGCACAACATCGCCGCCTGTTGCAGGCAAGGCATCCGAAAGCGGCTTGCGCAGTCGCGCGCCGCGATGATTGACCAGTTCGACGACCGCCGCACCGTTGTCGGCCCCGACCATTTTTGCCGCCAGGAAGTTCATTTTCGGCGAGCCGACGAAGCCGGCAACGAAGCGGTTGGCGGGGTCGTCGTAGAGATCGAGCGGCGCGCCGATCTGCTCGATATTGCCGGCGTTGAGCACGACGATCCTGTCGGCCAGCGTCATTGCCTCGGTCTGGTCGTGCGTCACATAGACCATGGTAACGCCGAGCTCCTTATGAAGGCGCGATATCTCGACGCGCATCTGCACCCGGAGCTCGGCATCGAGATTGCTGAGCGGTTCGTCGAACAGGAACACTTGCGGCTCACGCACGATGGCGCGGCCGATGGCGACGCGCTGGCGCTGGCCGCCCGACAATTGCCGCGGCCGCCGCTTCATCAGCTCGGCGATGCGCAGGATTTCGGAAGCCCGCTTCACCCGCCGCTCGGTATCTCCCTTGGGGTTGCCGGTCATTCTCAGGCCGAAGCTCAGATTCTGCTCGACCGTCATGTGCGGATAGAGCGCGTAGGACTGGAACACCATGGCGATGCCGCGATCGGCCGCCTCGACGTCGTTCACCACCTTGCCGCCAATGGCGATCTCGCCGTCGCTGATGTCCTCGAGCCCGGCGATCATCCGAAGCAGCGTGGACTTGCCGCAGCCGGAAGGGCCGACGAAGACGACGAATTCGCCGTCATCGATGTCGATATTGGCACCGTGGACGATCTCGAAGACGCCGAAGCGCTTGATGACGTTTTTGAGTGTGACTGCCGCCATGCTGATCCTTACTTGATGGCGCCGGCGGCGATGCCGGCAACGAAATGGCGCTGCAGAAGCACGAACACGACGAGCATTGGCGCCGTCAGCATCACCGCGCCCGCCATGATGCCGCCCCAGGACACCTTGGTGAGACCGATCAGCGTGCCGAGCGCCACGGGCGCGGTCATCGCGCCCGGCTTGGAATTGATCAGCAGCGGCCAGAGATAGTTGTTCCAGGAGGCAAGGAAGAGGATGATGGCGAGCGCCGCCAGCATCGGCCGCGCCAGAGGCAGTGCGACGAACAGGAATATCCGCCATTCCTTGACGCCCTCGACCTTGGCGGCGTCGAACAGCTCGTGCGGCATCATCGAAAAACTCTGCCGCATGAAGAGCACGCCCAGCGAATTGAACAGCGGCGGCACGATCAGCGCCACCCAGGTGTTGGCGAGCTTGAAGTCGCGCGCCACCATGATGAATTGCGGGATCAGCACGACCGCATAGGGCAGCGTGATGGTGCCGAAGATGATGGCGACGACCATGCCCTTGCCGAAGAAGTTGTAACGCGCCAGCGCCCAGCCGGCCATCGAGGTCAGCATCACCGACAGGAAGGTATAGGTCACCGCCACCGAGACGGAGATGCCGATGGCGCCGATGAAATTGGTGCCGCGCTGCAGATTGCTGACATTGTCGAGGAAATTGCCATGCGGCAAAAGCTCGATATCGGGGCTGAAGATGCCGTTGTCGGGCATCGTCGAAAAAACCACCATCATCCACAGCGGAAACAGCCAGACCAGTGCCAGCGGCGTCAGGAACAGATGCAGCGCGATGCTGCGTCCCAATCTGGCCTGGGAGCGGCTGACTCTTGAGTGCGAGGTCATTTCGGTTCCCTCGTCAGCCATATCTGCACCAGCGAAATGGCAATCGCCAGCCCGGCCATGGTGTAGGCGACGGCCGAAGCGTAGCCGAAATTGAGCGACCGGAAGCCCTGGCGGTAAAGCAGCAGCCCGAGCGTTTCGGTGCCGCCGCCCGGCCCGCCGCGCTCGGTGATCAGGAAGGGCTCGGTGAACAGCTGCATGGTGCCAATGATCGACAGCACGGCGCAGAACACGATGATCGGCTTGAGCAGCGGCAGCGTGATGTAGAAGAACTGTTTGACCTTGCTGACCCGGTCCAGGGTCGCCGCCTCGTAGACATCCTCGGGAATCGACTGCAGGCCGGCGAGCAGGATGATGGCGTTGTAGCCGGCCCAGCGCCACGTCACCGCCATCATGATCACCGCCATCGCCGGGGTGACATTGGTAAACCAGTCGACACTGGGCAGGCCGATGCTGTTCAGCAATTTGTTGATGATGCCGTAGTCGAGATTGAACATCAGCCGGAAAACCGCCGAATAGGCGACCTCGCCGACCACGACCGGCGCGAAGAAGGCAAAGCGGAACAGGCCACGGGCCTTGAGCAGTGGCGAATTCAAAAGCACCGCCATCACAATCGCCAGCGAAATCATCACCGGGACCTGGATGACAAGGATCAGCAATGTGTTCTTCAAGGCATTGAAGAAGGCCGGATCGCCGATCAGCCGGCCCCAGTTGAAGGTCGGCGCGAAGCGCCACGGCACGGTGCGCGTCGCCTGGAACGAGATCAGGAAGGAATCGATGATCGGCCACAGCCAGAAGATCGAAAAAATCAGCAGATACGGCGCGAGAAAGCGATACGCCGTGGCGTTCTGGTAGCGCATCGTTTTCCTCCTTTCTGCTTTCAAGTTCTTGCCTTCTCCCCTTGTGGGAGAAGGTGGATCGGCGCGTAGCGCAGAGACGGTTGAGGGGTGATGGCCGGAGTGCCGCCGGCGCCAAGCTGGAGCACCCCTCATCCGTCGCCTTCGGCGATACCTTCTCCCACAAGGGGAGAAGGGGAGCCGCGCGCTCGGAGCCGCCTCGTCTAGATCACGACTTGACCGGCAGGCCGGTCGCCGCGGCGATCTGGCTTGCGGCATCGTCGAGCGCTGCCTTGGCGTCGGGATAGCCGCCGGCCAGATATTTGGTCTGCACCGCGCGGATGATGATTTCGGCGTCGCTCTGGAACGGCGTGCCGCGGCTGGGGACGACCTTGGGCAAGGTGCCGAGGATGTCCTTCCACACGGCTTGGCCACCCCAATAGGGCAGGCCTTCGGAGACATAAGGGTCGTTGAGCGCCGAGATCAGCGACGGCACCAGGCCGAAGCCTTTCAGCATGGTGATCTGGCCCTCATTCGTCGCAAGCGTGTATTTCAGATAGGCGTAGGCGGCTTCCTTGTTCTTCGACACCGAGGTGATGGCGAGCGAGGAGCCGCCGAGATTGGCGGCGCGCGGACCGTCGGCGGTCAGGCTCGGCATCAGATAGACGCCCCATTTGCCTGCCCCATCGGGCGATTCGGTGCGCACGGTGCCTTCATACCAGCCGCCATACATCTGCGTGGCGACCTTGCCGGCGGTGTTGTTGGTGATCTTGGTGCTCCAGTCGGCAGAGGAAATGATGCCGGCATCCTTCATCTCCTTGATCTTGGTCATGGCATCGACGCATTTGGGCTGGTTGACCGTGATCGATTGCCCGTCGGCGGAGAAGTAGGCGCAACCCTGCTCGTTGGAGATCATGCGGAAGAATTCGGAATCGCCGTTGAAATCGGCGTTGGTCATCGTGACGCCGGGATTGGCGGCCTGGATTTTCTTGGCGGCGGCGATGAAGTCGTCCCAGGTCTTGATCGAGGACGGATCGACGCCAGCCTTCTCGTAGAAGTCGCGGCGGTAGAACATCGCCACTGGACCGGAATCCCAGGGCATCGCATAGGCCTTGTCGTCAACCTCGAGCTCGGTACGCTTGAAGTCGGGGAATTTTGCCTGGTCTTCCGCGGTGTAGCCGAGCGTATGCAGGTCGACGAAGCAATCCGGGAACTGGCTCCAGTAGTTTTCGGCTTCGCCGTTCTCGATCGTAACGATGTCAGGCAGCCCCTCGCCGCCGGCGGCACAGCCGGCGATTGATTTGTCGTAGGTCGGCTGGTTGCCAAGGTCCTCGACCGTCACCTTGATGTCGGGATACTGCTTGTTGAAGCCCGCTATGGTGGCCTTCAGCGACGAAGCGGCGATATTCCAGCTCCAGATCGTGATTTCACCGGACTGCGCAAAGGCCGGGCTGGAGCCCAAGGCAAGCGCGAGCGCGGCGCAGGTCAATTTTATGCGCATTGAAATCCTCCCATTTCAGTTGCTCTCTGTTTGCGAGCGTGGCTAGACTAGGCCTCGGGAAAGCCTTGTCCGCGACAAAGGGAATAAGAAATGAGCGGAAAGTAAGATGCCGGAAAGGCCGTTTTACCAGCCTGGCGCCAGCAGCGTGGAGGGCCTGCCGCTGCTGCTGCAGATGTTCCACACCCAGCCCCTGGTGATGCTAAAGCCGCATTGGCACGCCCAGGTCGAGGTGAATTTCATCGTGCGTGGCGCCGTGCATTACCGCATGGATGGGCACGGGCTTTCACTTTCTGCGGGTGACATGTGCCTGTTCTGGGGCGGCCTGCCGCACCAGATGGACGAAGCGTCCGATGATGCCATCTATGCCGGCGCGCATTTGCCGCTGGTGCATTTCTTCCGGCTGCATTTGCCCGTCGATGTCCGCAACAGGCTGATGACCGGCGCGACGCTGGTGACCGACGCCACCGACCGGTCGGACGACCACAATTTCGAGCGCTGGAATCGCTATGCCCGCTCCGGCGACCCGGTCAAGGCCGAGCATGCCGTCAACGAGCTTTTGCTGCGGCTGGAGCGGGTGCGCTTCGAGCCTTACCGGCTGGTGCCCGAAACCCCGGTCGAACAGGAGATAGGCAGTCCCTTCGATCAGCAATCGCTGCGCAATGTCGGGCGCATGTGCGACTTCATCGCCGAGAATTTCCTCTACGAGATCGATTGCGTCGACATCGCCGCGGCGGCCGATATCCATCCCAAATACGCCATGAGCATATTCAAGAAATCGACCGGCATGACGCTCAATGAATATGTGAACTTGCTGCGCCTCAGCTACGCGCAGGCGCTGCTGATGCATCAGGATGCCAATGTGCTGCGCGTCGCCATGGAATCGGGCTTCGGCTCGCTCAGTGCCTTCAACAAGTCGTTCCGCAAGCTTTCCGGCATGTCGCCGTCGGATTTCCGCAGGGGCGTGGCCGGCGCCAGATAACGGCTGGATTCAAGCGATAATATCCAGGCGCCTCGGCAGGCGGTTCATCGGCGACGGCCCGTTGGCGGTGATCAGGAACTGGTCCTCGAGATTGAAGCTGGCGAGACCGTCGATGTAGAGCGGGATCTCGAATGCCAGCACCATGCCGGCCTCGATCACGACATTGCTGTCGGCCGAGATGAACGGCCATTGCTCGGAAAACACGGAATGGCCGACGCCGTGGCCGAAATGGCCGCGGCGATAGGAACGCAGGCCCTGGCGCGCCAGGCTTTCGCTGGCGGCGCGATGCACGGCGGCTAACGGCTTTCCGGGCATAAGCGCGGCAAGCCCGTCGGCGAAGGCGCGTTCGGCTATCGCATGCAATTCGGCCTGTTCGGGCGACGGCGGCCCGAAGGTGAAATTCCGCGACATATCCGAGGCATAGCCGTTCACGCTGCACACCATGTCGGCCTTCAGCGGATCGCGGGCGGCGGCGACGGCGTCGGCGCCTTTTGGGCGAGCGCCCAGCGTGACGTATTCCGCCGTCGAGATTTGCTGCGACGACCCGGCGGCTGCATCCGCGACGCCTTGCCGGTAAAGCGCGACCAGCTCAGACTGACGCATGCCGGTCGTCGCATGCTGCTGCAGCCGCGACAGGCCGGCTTCCGACAGGGCGATGCCCTGCTGCAGAAGGTCGATCTCGCTCTGCGATTTGATTGCCCGCAGCCTGTCGAGAACCGGCGAGCCGTTGACCAGGGCAGTGCCCGGCAATATCGCCTGCATCGCGGAAAAATCGCTGGCCGAGACGAAATCCAGCTCGATGCCGAGCGTCGCACGCTCCAGCCCGAATTCTGCGAGGATCGTTTTCAGCTCGCGGACGGAGCGGGCAAGCTCGAAGGTCGCCGGACGTGAAAAACCGGGGGCGCGGCCAACCAAGCCGGCCTCGATGCGCTGCGCAACAGGCCGGTCGGCCGTCGCCGGCTCGAGCGACGCCGATTCGATCCAGATCGCATGCGTGCGCAGCACGGCGCCGGCCATCGCCGCCCGGAGCTGGGCAGCCTGGAAATCCGCCACCACGACGCCGATCGGCAGGTCGCCTCGCTTGGGAATAACGACGAAACCGGCGCCGGCCCGCCGGAGCAGGCCGGCCGGGCCGATCCAGGCACCGGTGGCATATTGGAACGCCTCGGGCTCGCAAAGCACCAGCGCCTCGATGCCGGCGCGCTGCATCAGGTCAGTTGCGCGCTCGCGGTCGACAAAGCCGGTCATAGGATCTCCTCGAATGCACTCGAATCCGACGCCGATGCGGCGGCGTTTGACCTTAGCGTAGCTTCAGTGCCGCCGTGGAGCAGCTTTTTTCTGGAAGCGCTGTTCACCTTGAGAGTTCGTCGTCTGGAAACGAAAAAAGCCGCGGCGAACCACGGCTTTCAACGCGACAAGTGGTCTGTTTCGAATGCTTACTCGGTTTCGTCAGAGGTGTCGTCGGCAGTGTCTGCCGCGTCTTTCGCGGCCTTTCTATCCAGCGCTGCCTGCAAGGCCAGCGTAGCCTGCGGTGAGGCCGGTGTCGTGGCAACGACCGCCATTGCATGAGCAACGCCGGTCGTCGACTTGTCCTTGGCCGCGGCGGAAGTGGCGGCTCCGTGTCCCTGCGAGCCGGCCCCGGCCGAGTTTCCGCCGTTACCGTTGCTGCCGCCATTGCCGTTGCCATTGCCATTGCCCCCGGGAGCAGCGAGTACCGGAGATGCGACAAGGGTGAGAGCGGCTACAGTCGCGAATAGACAGGTGCGCGTTTTCATAGTTCCTCCTTCGAGTCGCCCTCCCGCCAGGATGGGTTCCAGATGAAAAACGTCAGGACTTTCGAATCCGAAAGTCGGCTGTTACCTAGCTTTGTTCAAATACAGTATTCTACAAGACGGACCTTGGTCCGAAATCGATACGCAAAAGTCCTGGATTTTATCGACAGCGTACTTCGGACGACCGCAGCGGCGGGATTTTTGCTACCGGCAGATCCGGCGCCGCTACAGCGCAGTGTGCGTCGGCTGACATGAGGCTAGGGTCGAGGAAACCTAGCTGCTCGGCTATCGGTGACTGAGGAACATTCCACATTTCGTGAAGTTGGGAGCGCAGGCGTGCTTTTGAGGTGCCAAAATGTTTGATGCCGGCGGGCTTTTGGGAGGAAGCCATGATCCGCGTCACGCCTGCATTTCGTGTTTCGCGCCGCCGCGAATTGCAGTTTGGCCTGGGAGCAACGCTCGCTTCGGCCACCGGGCTTGCCCCGGTTTCCCGCGCCTATGCGCAGGATGAGGTCAAAGACGAAGACATTTTTTCCGGTTCGCCCTCACTCTCGAATATATATGGAAGCCGAATATTACCTGCGCGGTACAACCGGAAAAGGGATCGAAGACTCGGATGCCGGCCCGAAGGCCGGCGCTGTCGTTGGCGGCAAACAGGTCAGCTTTGACAAGCCTGCAATCGGCGAGTTCATGCGCCCATGGCGTCCAAAAAGCTAGTGAGTTCAATTGGCTCGCCCGAAAAGAGTCGAACTCCTGACCCCCAGATTCTGGTCTGAGAAGTCAAGATCTAGGCGGTTCGAACGTGTCCCCTACTCCGTCAACGCTCCTGCTTCCCACCGCCAAGGCACATCATGGTTTAGGAGCTTGGCTTAGACGCTCGGAGTGAAGTACCCAGCCCATACCTTATTCCATTCTGGAGTTTCCACGTTTTTCGCAGCGGTCAAGGCCGCCGAGAATCCGAGATGGTCAATACCAGTGAAATGATGCAGGTTCTTCTGGACCACGTGGCAAGCAGGCCGCTGAGCAGACGTAGCTTCCTGGTTTCAGCATATGGACCCTCTTTGTAATACGAATTGAAAATTGCGCCCTCATGTTTCAGAACAGGTCGGTAGACCCGCGAGGATGGTTTCGAATCCTGCGGGTCGCTCACGGTCCTCAAGGCGAGAATTCTAAGAGACGTTCAACAATGACCCAGCACGCAGAAAACGCTCGAATTCTCATGTACAGCCACGACACGTTCGGGCTCGGCCATTTGCAGCGCTGCCGGACTATCGCGCATTCGCTGGTCGAGGATTTCCGCGGACTTCAGGTGCTCATCATTTCGGGTGCGACTATCGCTGGCGCCTTCGATTACCGCGCCCGTGTCGACTTCGTGAAGATCCCCAGCGTCATCAAGCTGCGCAACGGCGAATACACCTCGCTGGAAAAGGACATCGATCTGCATGAGACGCTAAGGATGCGCCAGTCGATCATCCGCCATACAGCTGAGACCTTCCGGCCCGATATCTTCATCGTCGACAAGGAACCGCTCGGCCTGCGCGGTGAGATTGAGGACACGCTGTCCTACCTCAAGACGCGGGGCACCACGCTGGTGCTTGGCCTGCGCGAGGTGATGGATGCGCCGCATCTGCTCGAAGCAGAGTGGGCACGCAGAGACGTGATGCGCAAGATAGGCGTCTTCTATGACAAGGTCTGGGCCTATGGTCCGCCGGATTTCTACGATCCGTTGACGGGCTTGGATGTGCCCCCGGCTGTCAGGGCAAAGATGAGGTTCGTCGGGTTCCTGCAACGGAGCCTGCAGCGGAACGAGTTGCCCGGCCACCGGCCCGAGGGCGACTATATCCTCGTTACTACCGGTGGCGGCGGTGACGGCGCCGATCTGATCCACGACGTCATCGATGCCTATCAGCAGGATCCGCAATTGCAGCATAGAGCCCTGATCGTGCTTGGGCCTTACATGCCGGCGCGCAAACGCAACAAGCTGCTCAAGAAGGGGTCCAAGATCCCCTACATCAAGATCATCGAGTTCGACAACCGCATGGAAGACCTGATTGCCGGCGCCAAGGCGGTAGTGGCGATGGGCGGCTACAACACCTATTGCGAGATACTGTCTTTCGACAAGCCGGCGCTGATCGTGCCGCGCGTCGAGCCCCGCCGGGAACAACTGATCCGCGCACGGCGCGCAGCCGAACTCGGCCTTATCGAGATGCTTTTGCCGGAAGAAGCCGAGGATTCCCGGCGGTTTGCCGATGCACTGAAGGTGCTGCCGGACCGGCCCCGCCCATCGCAGAGCAATCCGCATCTGACGCTGGAAGGGCTGCCTCATATTTCCGAAATCGTCGCGGAACTGCTCGACCGGCGGGCCGGCCATCACCTTTCGGTCATTGAAGGAATGACCTGAGTTGCAACATCGCAAGATCGTCGTGGTTCTGAAGGGTTATCCGCGGCTGTCTGAAACCTTCATCGCGCAGGAACTGCTCGGTCTTGAGCGTGCGGGGTTCGACCTGATACTCGTCGCGCTCAGGCGGCCGACCGACGAAAAACGCCACCCCGTGCATGACGAGATCAAAGCCCCCGTCCATTATTTGCCGGAATATCTGCATGAAGAGCCGCTCCGCGTGCTTCGCTCGCTGTTTACCTGTCTGCTGCGTCCGGGCTTCTGGCGCGCGCTCGGATCGCTGGCTGCCGATATGCCCCGCGACTTTACGCGCAATCGCGCACGGCGCTTCGGGCAAGCGCTCGTGCTGGCGGCCGAATGGCCGGAAAACGCGGGCTGGCTGCATGCACATTTCGCGCACACGCCTGCATCGGTGACGCGCTATGCCAGCCAGCTTCGTGGCCAGCCCTGGACCTGCTCTGCCCATGCCAAGGACATCTGGACTTCGGCGGACTGGGATCTGGCCGGCAAGCTTTCCTCGGCGCGCTGGACGGTCACCTGCACGAAAACCGGCTTCGACCGTCTGAAAAAACTCGCTAACGGCAACTCGTCTGTGCATCTGAGCTATCATGGGCTCGACCTTGATCGCTTCGGCAGTTTCGGCGAGGCGCGAAAGCAGCATGACGGCTCGGCCCCGGACGAACCGGTTGTCGTTCTGAGTGTCGGGCGCGCCGTTGAAAAGAAAGGTTACGACACGTTGCTGGAGGCCCTTGCCCTGCTGCCCGGCGATTTGGCGTGGCGTTTCGAGCATATCGGCGGCGGCGAAGAACTGGAACGGTTCAAGGCGCTGGCGCAAAAGCTCGGCCTGGATGGTCGCGTTTCTTGGAAAGGCGCGCTTGCGCAGGAGGAGGTGCTTGAGCACTACCGCCGCGCCGACATCTTCGCCCTGGCCTGCAGGATCACCGCAAATGGCGACCGCGACGGTCTGCCGAATGTTCTGGTGGAGGCGGCTAGCCAGCGGCTTGCCTGCGTGTCGACCGATATTTCCAGCGTGCCGGAGCTTTTATCGCCGGATGAAACCGGGTTGCTGGTTCCGACGGAAAACCCGATTGCCCTGGCACAGGCGCTGGAGCGCCTGATCCGAGATCCCGTGCTCCGCGACCGCCTCGGCGACGCCGCAGAGCGGCGCGTGCGCGCCAATTTCGATCACATGGCAAGCATTGGACAGCTCAAGGAACTGTTCGAGCGGGAGTGGCGGGCCGCCGAATGAAGCGGCTGCGCGCTTTCTTCTATGTCCAGCACTTGCTCGGCATCGGCCATCTCGCGCGCGCCAGCCGCATTGCGGCGGCTCTGGTCGATGACGGGTTTGACGTTACCGTCGTGACCGGCGGAGCGCCGATCGCCGGGTTTCCGGGACTGGGTGTACAATCTGTAGCCCTGCCACCTGTCACCTCCGGTGATGAAGGATTTTCGGGACTTGTCGACCTGCAAGGCAACCCGATCGACGATGATTTCAAGAAATGGCGTTCAGAGATGCTGCTGCAGGCATTCCGGGATTGCAGGCCTGATATCGTCATTGTCGAGGCGTTTCCATTTGGACGCCGGCAGATGCGTTTCGAACTCTTGCCGCTGATCGAGGCGATCGACGCGACGTCGCCCAGACCGCTGCTGGCGACGTCCGTCCGTGATATCCTCCAGGAGCGCGTCAAGCTGGGCCGAAACCAGGAAACGGTCGATCTCATCAACAGGCATTTCGATCTTGTTATGGTCCACGGCGATCCGGCTTTCGCAACCATCGACAAGACATTTCCACTGGCTGGGGCGATCAGGGCCGAGGTCACCTACACGGGGCTCGTTGCCGCGCCGCCGTCGCCCGCGGCCTCCGAGCGCTTCGACGTTCTGGTGTCGGTTGGCGGCGGGGCTGCCGGAAAGAGCCTTGTCAGATCCACCATCGCAGCGGCGCGGAATACCAACAACGCTTGGAAATGGTGCTTGATCACCGGCCCAAACCTGCCGAAAGACGAGTTTGACGCGATCGCACGCGATGCCACGCCAGGCCTGTCCATCTTCCGGTTCCGCGAGGATTTCGCCAGCCTGCTGACCGGCGCCCGCCTGTCAGTCTCGCAGGCGGGTTACAACACGGTCTGCGATGTCCTGGGCGCGGGTTGTCGCTCCCTGCTCGTCCCATTTGCAGCCGGCGGGGAAACCGAACAGACGGTTCGCGCCCTGATGCTCGAAGAACTCGGTCTTGCAACGGTGCTGATGGAAAAGGACCTGACGCCTGAAGGTTTGGCGCAAGCGATCGAACAAGCGCTTGTGGAACCGACGCCATCCGCGCATCGTCTCGATCTGGAAGGCGCGCGTCGCTCCGCGCAAATCCTGCGCGAGCGGCATCGAACATGGTCCCTAAATGTGGGGCCCGGTTTCGGAAAAGTTCATGATTGAACAGACGATAGATCCTAGAGCGGTTCATCGTTTCACGCAGAACCGCTCTGTCTCTTTGTTTTGACGCAATTCCGGACGGAAAGCCGTTTCCACACTTTCCTGCAAATGCTCTAACGCGCGCCGCGCCTGGTGAGATTCGTGCGACGCGCTTCAAGTCCTGTTTTTATGCGTGTCGTTGGCCCAAACCGCTACGGCTTTTGGGCGAAATGCATTAAACAGTTCCAATCAGCATGAAGCGCGTATAATTTTTTGTCGGCAGTTCGCCGGAGAACCGCACCTCCCGTAGCGCCGCCATTTCCTCGAAGGCTGCAAGCGAAGCCACGCAGTTGACGTGCGTCGGCTCGCTGAAATAATCGTTCGATTGCAGCAGTACATTCGTGCCCGGCGGAAGCAGAGCAAGCCAGGCGCGCAGATCGGCTATGTGTTCGCAGCTCGTATTGATCATCAGATCGGGCCGCCCGGCCGCATAGTCGAGTGCGTACATATCTGCCGTCAGCGCCCGGAACCGGTCGCCGGCTTCCCGGTTGAGGGTCCGGGCGACCGGCGCGACTTCGGGATCGATGTCGATACTATCGACCGCCGCGATGTCGAAGCGGGCGTCGTTGAAAAGCATTGCCGGCAATACGCCGTACCATCCACCCAGAACCCATATGCGTCCGAAGCGGCCGCCGCCGCTTTCGAACAGCCTGTCGAGCGCCCACATCTTGCAGGCGACCTGCTTGTGGTTGAAGGCGTTGGCGATATCGGCCTTCGGATGCTTGGCGACGACCCGCGCCAGCCCTGCCACGAGAGGGCAGTTGACATAAGCAGCAATTCCCCGCGTGAGGTCCAAGGCTTGCTCGTGCCAGTCCATGGCATTGCGTGGTTGCGTGACATCCATCATAATTCGTCTTGTATGTTGGGATTTTGGGCGACACAACGCAATCTTGCCTCCCGCAAGACTGTTTGATTCCGCGGACGTGATCATGCTGCAAGCCGCTTGGCTATTGCCCGGTGCCGGAGAGAGCCTGTTGCATCTGTCCGGATCATCGGCGTCCATCCGCCAGCACCAGCCGCGCAGCTGCGGCCTCGTGCCGCTCGGCTGTTCGCCAAAGCCCTACGAAAGCCGCGGACCGTTTGGCCAGCCGCTGTCTTCGCCGATCAACAATGCCCATGTCGATGCCATCGACCATGCGTCGGAACTGGATCGCGCCGCCTCGCAGGTTTCTTGCATCGTTGAGCGCAGGACAATGTCCGTGCACAGCAGCTTCGAGCTTGTCGTTGGCGATGAAGAAATTGCCGATACGCCATTCGCCAGCAGGTGCTTTTACATCCTGCATCCTTCCAACTGAAGGGTCCACAGTCGCATATGGAAGCCAGCCTAGCCCGCTATATCTGGACGCACACCAAGAAGCAGCAACTCTGGATATTGATGATCGTCGTGCTTTCGATGATCCCGTATTTCATGTCCTTCGACCTGCCGAAGCTGATCGTCAACGGACCGATCCAAGGTCGCGGCTTCGAGCAACCGGGCGCGACCCAGCCATTCATGAGGCTACACTATAACCTGCCGTTCGTTGGAGAGGTCCAGTTCTTCTCCGGTTTTCAGCTCGACCGCAAGGAGACCCTGTTTGCCCTGAGCCTTGTGTTCCTCTTGCTAGTCGTCATCAACGGCCTGTTCAAATTCTACATCAACACCTACAAGGGCCGCCTCGGCGAACGCATGCTGCGGCGTATCCGCTTCGATCTGGTCGACCGTGTGCTGCGCTTTCCGCCGGTTTATTTCAAGCGGGTGAAATCCGCCGAAGTGGCGACCATGGTGAAGGACGAGGTGGAGCCGCTGGGCGGCTTCATCGGCGACGCCTTCCTGCAGCCGGTACTGCTCGGCGGCCAAGCGCTGACGGCCATGCTGTTCATCATGATCCAGAACGTCTGGCTCGGAATGATAGCGGTCGTGATCGTGGCGATCCAGATCGTGCTCATCCCGCGAATGCGGCGGCGGCTGATCGTGCTCGGGCGCCAACGGCAGTTGACCGCGCGCGCGCTTTCGGGCCGGGTTGGCGAAATCGTCGACGGCATCGGCGCGGTTCACGTCCACGATACATCAAACTACGAGCGCGCCGACATAGCTGCCCGGCTCGGGCTCATCTTCAAGATCCGCTTCGATCTTTACCAATGGAAATTCATGGTGAAGTTCCTCAACAATTTTCTCGCGCAGCTCACGCCCTTTCTGTTCTACATGATCGGCGGGTATCTGGTCCTCGAGGGGCGGCTGGACGTCGGCCAGCTCGTGGCTGTGATCGGCGCCTACAAGGACCTGCCCGGACCGATGAAGGAACTGATCGACTGGGATCAGGATCGGCAGGATGTCCAGGTCAAATATCAACAGGTCGTTGAACAGTTCACCGTCGAGGGTCTCATCGCGCCGAAAATCGGGGCATTGACGATCGACGATCCCGATCCGATGACCAAGCCGCTGTCGGCGATCAATCTGTCCGTAGCAGACGATGGCGGTGCAATGCTCCTCAACCGTATCTCCCTCCAGGTCAAGCCGGGTGAGACGGTGGCACTGGTCAGTACCGCAACAGGTGGAGCGGAGGCGCTTGCAGAAGCCTTCGCGCGGCTGACCTGGCCGGACAGCGGAAGGGTCGCTTCGGGCACCGACGACCTGCTTGAACTCCCCGAAGCAGTAACCGGCCGGCGCATGTCGTATGCCTCGTCGGATGTTTTCCTGTTCCAGGCAAGCCTCCGCGACAACCTGCTCTACGGGTTGAAGCATGCACCGCTGACATCGGTGCCTTATGACGGTGCTGCGGCAGATCAGCAACGCTGGAACATTCACGAGGCGCGCCGGTCGGGCAATCCGGATCTTGATATCCACAGCGACTGGATCAACTATGCTTCCGCTGGCGCTACCGGCCCGCACGACCTCTTTGAAGCCGTGCGCCGGGTGCTCGACGCGGTTGTTCTGTCGCGTGACATTCTGGATCTCGGCTTGCGCTCTTCGGCCGACCTCACGCGTCACACGGAGCTTGCCAGGCGGATCGTCGAACTGCGTGCGGCGCTGCGGACCCGGCTGGAACAAGAGGGGCTGAGCGGACTGGTGGTTCCTTTTGAACCGGGCGCCTACAACAAGGAAGCAACGATCGGCCAAAACCTGCTCTTCGGCGCTGCCGCCAGTCCCGAACTGGCCGACAGGGCCCTGGCGGCCAATCCCTATTTTGCTTCCGTGCTGAGGCAAGCCGGCCTCGACCGAACGCTCTACGAAATGGGCTTGGAGATCGCCAAACAGGCGATCGAGCTGTTTGCCGACCTGCCGCCCGATCACCAGTTCTTCCAGCAGCTCGCCTTCATGAGCGCGGAGGAGATACCCGCCTACGAAACCTTGCTGCAACGGCTCAAGAACCGTCCCTACGAGGCGGTTTCGGAAAACGATCGCGCCATGATCGTTACCTTGAGCTTTGCCTACATCGAGCCCCGGCACCGCTTCGGCCTGCTGAGCGACGAGCTGATGAGCAAGATCGTCGCTGCACGCAACCGGTTCTATGAAGACCTGCCGCCCGAGCTGCACAATGCGGTCGAACGGTATGATCCTGCCAAATACATTGCCGCGGCCACCGTCATGGATAATGTCCTGTTCGGGCGTGTGGGCAACAATCATCCGGACGCGCCCGACCGCATACGCTCCATCGTCTATGACATTCTTGACGAACTGGGGCTTTATGGCGAACTTCTGGATGTCGGCCTGGACTTCAACGTCGGCTCCGGCGGCAGGCGGCTGACCGGTGGACAGCGACAGAAGCTCGATGTTGCCCGAGCCTTGCTCAAGCGTCCCGATTTTCTCATTCTCAACCGGCCGCTGTCGGCGCTCGATCAGCGCATGCAGGATAAGGTGCTGCGAAATGTGCTCGAGGAAGCCAGGCGCGACGGCCATTCGCCGGCAATTGTGTGGGTCGTGACGAGTCCGGCAATGGCGATGATGTTCGATCGCGTTATCGTCTTCGACTCGGGTCAATTGGCGGAAGACGGAACACACGAGACACTTTTGGCAGGGAACGGTATCTTCAAGGAACTGTTGTCATAGAGCAACGGACATTCAGCTGGGATCATTCTGCCGGTGCACGACATCGGGCTCGCCACCTTTCGCGTGGTTTGTCTCGCCATCCCGGAAAGAGAATTGATTCCATCGGGGCGTCCGTTGCTCTAGTCTGGCAAACGCGAATTTTGGAAGGTTTGCGACAATGCTGCTCAAGGATGAAGTTGGAATGCTGCAACGCGTTCCCTTGTTCTCTGCCATCGAGCCGACAAAGCTCAAGCTGCTTGCGTTCACATCCGATCGTGTGAGCTACAGCGCCGGCCAGATCCTTTTCCGGCAGGGCGACGAGGGAGACGCCGCCTATGTCATCCTTTCAGGCAGAGCGGATATTCTTGTCGATTCCGACAGCGGACCGATAAAAGTTGCCGAACTGGAGCCAAATTCGATCGTTGGCGAGATCGCCATATTGTGCAACAGCTCCCGCACTGCCACCGTCAGAGCGGCAAGTCCGCTGGAAGCCCTGAGAATCCGCAAGGATCATTTCCTGAGGCTTATGAGGGAGTTCCCGGAAATGACCATCGAGATATTGCGGGTTCTTGCCGATCGCCTAAGCCATACGACCGCGGATCTGATCGACGCACGAAGCGCCAAATAACGAAGGACGTGCGCTCGATCCTCGCCGTCGTGACGGCACTGTCCTCTCGCTGAGAAGATCACCCGGAGAAAGCCTGTCTGTCTCGCCTAGCAGCAGTTGTTTGGATATGATGGGCGAAGGGGTAGCATGGACGACAACGTTTTCCTGGTCAGGTTTTGGGGTGTCCGCGGCAGCATTTCGGTATCAGGCCCAGAATTCTCTCGCTATGGCGGCAACTCAATCTGCGTCGAGATGCGATGCGGTAAGCACACGCTTCTGTTCGACGCAGGCTCTGGCCTACGGCCTGCCGGCGCGGCGCTTCAGGCGTTGGGCGTGACCGATTTCGACCTGCTTTTCACCCATTGCCATTACGATCACATCATCGGGCTGCCGTCTTTTGCGCCGATCTATGATCGGGGCGCCAAGGTTACGCTTTGGTCCGGGCATCTTGCAGGACACATGACGACCCGGCAGATGGTCGATGAGTTCATGCGGCCGCCGTGGTTTCCGGTGAAACTGGAGGCCTGCAAGGCAAGCCTCGACTATCGCGATTTCGTATCCGGAGACGTGCTTCGCCCGCGCGAAGGGGTGGTGGTCCGAACCGGCAGTCTTATGCATCCGGGCGGCTGCATAGGCTACCGGGTCGAATGGGGTGGCGGCGTCGTGGCGGTGATCACAGACACTGAGCACGACCCGGACAAACTCGATCAGACGGTGCTCGGCCTGATCGAAGATGCCGACCTTGTCATCTACGATTGCACCTACACCGAGGAGGAAATGGAACGCCGCCGCGGTTACGGGCACTCGACGTGGCAACAGGGCGTCAAACTCTGTGAGGCGGCAGGTGCGCGGAGGCTTGCGCTGTTTCACCACGATCCGACACGCACCGACAAGGAACTGGACAAGATCCAGAAACTGGCCAAGTACAGGTTTACCGGCGCTTTTGCCGCGCGGGATGGCCAGACGCTCAACATTCCAGTCTCATTGCGCAAAAAGCGCTGAGCTATTTTCCTCTATCTCTTTGTCTTGACGCAATTCCGGACGGAAACCGTTCACACTTTCCTGGAATTGTTCCACCGGCGCTGTGCCCGATCAATGTCCTGATCGGAAGCCATGCGCAGGCTTCAGTCTTTGCGGTGACTGTGAACAGCCGTTCGAGGAAGAGCCAGGCCGATTCATCATGTACGAGATGGTGGGTGAGCAGGCCCACCGGTTCGCCCCCATCGAATGCATGCTGCAATTGCGCGATGATAGCCTGAACCAATAGGCCATGATCGCGGCAGCCGCGCGTGCCATGCCAATCCATGATGTCGACATTGCTGTTGATGACCGCAAGTGAAGCCGGCGTTGGCGGCCCATAGACCGACAATGCCGAAAATCCTATCGATCCAAGGTCGGATACCAAGCCGGCGTCGATCCTGTTCCAGGGTGGCACCAGCATCGGAACGGCACGTGCGCCGTGCAGGCCGGTTACGTGCGCCAGCCCGCGAGCCACATCATCGAGCACCGCCTCGCGTGGCCGATGCGCGCCGAGCTCCTGCTTCTTCTGGCCCTCGGGCGCATGATTTCGGTGCGCCCAGCCATGGATGGCGACCGTGGCATGCGGCGCCTCGTCAAGCCGAACGACAAGCTTCTCGTCAGTCAGGGCGGGAATGACGGCCAGAGTCACCGGAACCGCGAATTCACCGGTGAGGTCGAGCAACCGATCAAGCGCAGGCGTCGGATCCACGGCGTCATCGTCGCGCAGCCAGAACTCTGCCTTACGGTCCGCCCGTTGCCGGCTCGCCAGTTCCTCCACCAGGGGTTGCCAGATCTGATCGGATGTCATGAGACCGGGATCTTTGCAAGAAGTTCGGCCAGACGCGCCGCCGCAGCACCGATAGAACGTTCTTCGAGGATGAAACGTCTGGCTTCTGCGGCCATGATGGATCTTTCGTCGTTACGGGCCAGAAGCCTTTCAATGGCAGAAGCGAACGCCGCCACATCGCCCGGCGGGGTGAGAAACCCGGCCTGGCCATCCCGCACGACCTCCGGCACGCCGGCGATGTCCTGAGCCACAACCGGAAGGCCGGCGGCCTGTGCTTCAAGATAGGCAACGCCATAGGCCTCGCCGAAACCCGGCCAGACGTAAATTCCCCCACTGTAGAGGACATCCGGCACGGCGGCTGGCTCAATCGCGCCAAGCCATTCGATACGGTCGGCGGGCAAGCCGGCGAATTGCGCTTTGATCTCCTCGCGGGCAGGTCCGTCCCCGACGACCGACATCGTCCAGGGCAGGTGACCGATCGAACCGAGCGCCTGCGCCAGCATGCCATAGCTTTCGACTTTGTCGCCCGGGCGCATCATGGCGACGGTAACGAGGCGCGACGGACAACCCCGCGCCGGCGTTTCCCGGAATAGCGATGTGTCGATGAAGGGCGAAAGCATGCCGAAAGCGGCGTCGGGTACCGCATCTGCCAGTCCCTGACGATCCCTTTGCGTGAAGCAGATGTTCAGCGCCGCCTGTTCGACGGCTCGCGCCACCAACGCTTGCGTATCGGCCCACAAACCGGTGTTGCGCCGCCTCGAATAGGAGGCTTCCGCTGTCACATAGGGGACACCAAAGGCCAACGCCAGTTCGGGCCCGATCAGGTCGGGTGCCTTGTAATAGGGATGATAGGTGAACCACAGATCGGGCTTGCCGTCACGATCCCAAAGCCTTGCCAGCCGCGCGGCTTCCTCCCGGGCCTCGATCTTGAGCGCATCGAAACTTTTCGAATCCGGTTCGCGTAGATAGAAGCGCAATTCGGATGCCAATTCGACGCTATGCCTTCCATGCTCCAGTGCCTTGACCAGCATCCGTGCCATCTGGCGGTCGCCGGAGGCAACGGGATGATTGGGCGACTTCAGCGGCGCGTAGAAGGCAATTCGCATCGCCGGACCCTATCATCGGAAAGCCTGCGCAAGTCAATTTCGAAGCATGATCGACTTCACCCTCAAGCACTGGAATGTGCTATTTGATGCTCATGGAAACAGCTGCCGCGTCCGATCCGTTTGTCGCTTCTCTGCCGGTCTTCGCAAAGTTCGAAAGCGTTGCCGATATCGATAACTATCGGCCTCTCCCCGATGGCTGGGCGCTGGCCACCGCAGACATCGTCGGCTCGACCAAGGCGATCGAGGCGGGGCGCTATAAAACCGTCAATATGGCCGGTGCCAGCGTCATTTCGGCGCTGCTCAATGCGCTGGGTAGGCAAGATCTTCCCTTTGTCTTCGGCGGCGACGGTGCGCTCGTGGCGTTTCCCGGCTCGGCGCTGGAGATCACCCGCAACGCGCTGGCGGCTGTCCAGAGATGGGTGGCGGACGAACTGGACCTGACCTTGCGTGCCGCAATCGTGCCGATAAAGGATATAAGAGCGCAAGGCCTCGACGTTCGCGTGGCGAGGTTCCAGGCCTCCGATGCGGTCTTCTATGCCATGTTCGCCGGAGGTGGCGGCAGTTGGGCGGAAGCCGAGATGAAAGCGGGGCGCTACCGCATCGATCCTGCGCCGGCCGGCGCGCGGCCGGACCTGACCGGCCTCTCGTGTCGCTGGAACCCGATCGAAGCCCGGCATGGCGAAATCGTCTCGATCATAGCCATACCGGGGGCGTCGCGCGACTTGCGCGGTTTTCAGTTTCTGGTTTCCGACATCATCGCCCTTGCCGGCAGGCAGGAACGCGATGGCCACCCGGTGCCGGTGAACGGGCCGGACTACAGTTTGCTGCCCGCCGGCCTCGATATCGAGGCGCGGGCCACGGCGCCGGCAGGACGGCGGTGGCTGTCGAAGCTGTGGATAGTGTTCCTGATGACGCTTACGGCTGTTACGGATAGATATGGCTGGACGATCGGCAGATTCGATCCGAAGATCTACAAACGCGAAGTGGCCAGCAATTCGGATTTCCGGAAGTTCGACGATGGCTTGAAGATGACCATCGACGTTGACGCGGATGTGTTGCAACGGATCGAGGACCGGCTGAAACAGGCGGAAGAGGCGGGCATCTGCAACTATGGCCTGCACCGACAGAAATCGGCCTTGATGACATGCCTCGTCGCATCGCCGCTGCAGCGCGATCACGTTCATTTCATCGATGGCGCCGCCGGCGGCTATGCGATGGCTGCCGCAAGCCTTAAGGCGAAGGTGCCGGTCTGACGCTTGCGGACATCGATTTTCCGCAATATGCCTCGGGGCTCTTGTGAGCGGTGAACCTCACCATGGAAGCGGACGGCCTGTCCGAATTAACAGAAAGCAGATTGTTGGACGCCTCACGATCGATATATGACCGTCTTCTGACCCGGATTTCGACGCGCGCCGCGCAAGTCGGCGTGATCGGACTGGGCTATGTCGGGTTGCCGCTGGCGGTTGCGATCGCACGCGCCGGCTTCCCGGTTTCCGGCTTCGACATCGAAGGCCAGAAGGTCGAGAGCCTGAACAACGGCCAATCCTACATCGAGGCGGTGACGTCGACAGCTCTTGCCGGCCAGGTGGCAAGCGGACGGTTCCGCGCCACTGCGGATTTTGCCGAACTGGCCGTCTGCGATGTCATCATCATCTGCGTTCCGACACCACTGACGAAACACCGCGAGCCGGATCTCTCCTTTGTCAGGAACACCGCAGGCACCATCGCGAAGCATCTGCGTCTCGGCCAGCTGATCGTGCTGGAATCGACCACCTATCCCGGCACCACCGACGACGTGATCAAGCCCATCCTGGAAAAAACCGGCTTGCAGTCGAGGATAGATTTCTTCCTCGGCTTCTCGCCCGAACGCGAGGATCCCGGCAACCGCAGCTTTGAAGTCGCGACGATCCCCAAGGTCGTGGCAGGTGACGGCATTGAAGCGGCGACGCTCGTGCAGGCTTTCTACCATGGCGTGGTCAAGACCGTCGTTCCGGTTTCCACCACGGCGACCGCCGAGGCGGTCAAGCTGACGGAAAACATCTTCCGCTCGGTCAACGTCGCCCTCGTCAACGAGTTGAAGATCGTGCTCGGTGCGATGGGAATCGACATCTGGGAGGTGATCGAGGCGGCAAAGACCAAGCCCTTCGGCTACATGCCTTTCTATCCCGGCCCTGGACTTGGCGGGCACTGCGTTCCGATCGATCCCTTCTACCTGACGTGGAAGGCTCGCGAATACGAACTGCCGACCCGCTTCATCGAGCTGGCGGCAGAGATCAACACGGCCATGCCGCGTCATGTGGTCGATGAACTGGCGAAGGCGCTGGACCGGCGCTGCGGCAAGGCGCTCAGCCGCTCGCGCATTCTCATCATCGGGCTCGCCTATAAGAAGAATGTGCCCGACATCCGCGAAAGCCCCTCATTGCGGCTCATTGAACTCATCGAGGAATGGGGCGGCAAGGCGGAATTCCACGATCCGCATGTTGCCGAAATCCCGGCCACACGGGAGCATATGGCGATCAAGGGGCGTCGCTCGGTCGAATTGACCGAGGCGGCCTTGAAGGATTTCGACGCTGTCGTCGTTGCAACCGACCACGACGCGATCGACTATCAGGCGATCGCGGATCACGCTCTACTGATCGTCGACACACGCAATGTTTTTGGCCGCCTCGGGCTAGCCCGAGAGACGGTGGTGAAGGCCTGACGGCGTCCGAGCCGGCGAATTTGTGGCAGATCAGGGAGATTTCGAGATAGCATGAGCACAGCGCAAGCAGAAATTTCTGCCATTCTCATGGATAAGGTTGCCGATTGGCTGACCCAATCGGCGTTGGCGGGCAACGACCTGGAAACATTGGTAAGGGGCTTTTGTGAACGGCTGGCTGCTGCCGGCCTGCCGTTGAAGCGGGTGCATTTGAGCTTTTCGATGCTTCATCCGCTTTATGACGCGCTCGGCTTCACCTGGCTCCGCGGCCAGGGCCTGGAAGTGGAAGGCTTCCGCAAGGAGAACGGCGTTCATTCCGACAGATTCCTGACCAGCCCATACTACCATCTGCTTAGCCACAAGCTGGACCATCTGCGGCGCCGGCTCGACCCGTCGGTGCCGTCGGAATTTCCTGTTTTCGATGACCTCAAGCTGATGGGCGTCACCGATTACATGGCTTTTGTCCATCCCTTCAGCGGCAACACCAGTCAGGGCATGATCGGGTCTTGGTCCACCGACAGTGCTGCAGGCTTCAGCGACAGCATGATTTCGGCGCTGCTGCGCATCCAGAACCATCTCGCCATCGCAACCAAGATGGCGGTGCTCACCAAGCTTGCCGACAACATGATGACCACTTATCTCGGCGGCGACGCCGGCAGGCGCGTGCTCGAAGGCCAGATCAAGCGCGGCGAGGGTGATACAATCCGGGCGGCACTGGTCATGGGCGACATGCGCGGGTCGTCAAGACTTGCCGAAACCTCCGGCCGCGAAGTCTATATCGATACGCTGAACCAGTTTTTCGACGCCGCTGCTGCACCTTTCAATCGCAAGGGTGGGCAGATCATGAGTTTCATAGGTGATGGCTTCATTGCCGTCTACCCTTGCGCAAGGCACCGTTCACAGTCCGAGATCGCCTGCCAGGCTGCTCTTGCAGCAGCGCACAAGGCCACCGCGCGCATGATGGATCTTAATCTGCGCAGAAAGCAGCAGGGATTGAGCGACATAAACTATGGTATCGGGCTGCATGTCGGCAATGTGATGTTCGGCAATGTCGGGCTTACCGACCGGCTCACATTCTCTGTCTTCGGCTCGGCTGTAAACGAGGTCCAGCGCCTCCAGACCCTGACCAAGAAATATCCGCACAGCGTTCTCGCCAGCAAAGACTTCGCCAGCTATTGCGGCGCCAACAACTGGCTGGCGCTCGGCATGGAGGAACTGGCGGGCATCAGGCAGAAGCTAACGGTGCTTTCACCCGATTTGTCGGGTGCTCTGTCGCTCGACGAAGATGGTGCGCTGGAGCCGATTTACGACCGCATATCGGACGCCGAGCAGGTCATGCTGCTTCATCGCAATGCCGCGCGGCCGTCCGCGGGCGACCCGAGGAAGCTCCAGTAACCGCCACGATCTGATCCGAACGCGTTTGGTATGCAGTTCGGTCGCCGGTTCCGCCAGGGAACTGGCGACTGTTCGAATCCAAGTTGCTCTAGGCTGGCAATGCGTTAGTCTCGCCTTCTGGACCTGCCAGAGTGGGGGCTGGTGTGAGAATGAATTTGGGCGTTGATCTGCTGCGGATCGAGGATGTTGGCATCTCTTTTGCCATTATAGGGGGACCGTTGCATGCTGTCAGGCGTGCAAATCTTCGCGTCCTGCCCGGCAAGGTTACCGCGCTTGTGGGCGAGTCCGGTTCCGGAAAATCGGTTCTCAGCCAGGCAGTGATGGGCATTCTGCCGAACACAGCCCATGTTCGCGGCCGTATCCTGTTCTCCGATCCAAAAAAGCCCGGTACGACGCAGGATATACTGCAGATGCCGCGTGACGGAACCGAAATCCGGGCGTTGAGAGGCAGCCGCATCGGCAAGATATTTCAGGAGCCGATGACATCGCTGTCGCCGCTGCATACGATCGGCAATCAGGTCAGCGAATCCCTGCAGATTCATACGCCCATGGCTCGGGTGGAGCGCAAGGCGCGGACCGAGGAAATGCTCGGCCTTGTCGGCTTTCCCAACCCCAAGCGCGCCTATGACATGTATCCCTTTGAACTTTCGGGAGGATTGCGTCAACGCGCCATGATCGCCATGGCGCTTATCTGCCGGCCCGCCCTGTTGATCGCCGACGAGCCGACGACGGCGTTGGACGTGACCATCCAGGCGCAAATCCTGCAATTGCTGCGCGAGCTCCAGACGAAGCTGAACATGGCGATGCTGCTGATCACGCACGACCTTGGCGTAGTCGCCAATGTCGCCGACGAGGTGGTGGTCATGTACCATGGCGAGATCATGGAAGCGGGACCCGTGGAGGCGATATTCCGCCGGCCGGGCCACCCTTACCTGAAGGGCCTGATGGCAGCCGTTCCGCATTTCGACCTGAAGCCCGGCGAAAGGCTAAAGGCGCTCCGCGAGGTGCCGGTGAATGTCGGGAACCTGCTCGGCAAGCAGACGGCGCCGGCATCGAAGGGGCCGAACGACCTCCTGCTATCGGTCAGCGATCTGACAAAGACCTTCACGATCCGCAAGTCCGGATGGTTCGGCGGAGATCATCAAACCTCTGTTCGCGCCGTGGACGGCGTGAGCTTTGATATCAGGCGGGGTGAGTGCCTGGGTCTTGTCGGCGAAAGCGGCTCCGGCAAAACCACCGTCAGCAAGATCCTCATGCGGGCTGTCACCCCTACCGGCGGCTCTGTGATCTTCAATGGCCGCGATGGTCCGATCGACGTCTTGGAAGCCGAGGGAGACGCCCTGCGCATGCTGCGCGCGAAAATCCAGATGGTATTCCAGGATCCGGTTTCGTCGCTTTCACCCCGCATGACGGTGGAGAACATTTTGAGCGAGCCGCTGGAAATCCATCGACGTGGCAATGCCGCGTCCCGACTCGCCACGGTCAAGAGCCTGATGCAGGCAATCGGGCTCGACCCGCGCTTCATAAAGCGTTATCCGCATAGTTTCTCCGGCGGGCAGCGTCAGCGTATCGGCATCGCGCGCGCGTTGGCGCTGGGACCTGAACTCCTGATCTGCGACGAGCCGGTTTCGGCACTCGACGTCTCTGTCCAGGCGCAGATCCTGAACCTTCTTAAGGACCTGCAGAAGGAACTGGGCCTGACCTACCTGTTCATTTCCCACAACCTGGCGGTGGTGGACTACATGGCAGACCGCATCGCGGTGATGTGCGGCGGGCGTATCGTCGAGCTCGCGCCGCGCGAAATTCTGCTTAGGAAACCTATCCACCCCTACACGCGCTCACTGGTCGCCGCAGTTCCTTTCCCCGATCTCGACAGGCCGATGGATTTCAAGACGCTGAAGCTCAGCGGCGCTTCCGACACCAGCGCATGGGGACCGCAATTCCGCGACGAGGGCGACGAGGATATGCTGTCGCCGCTCGATCTTGGCGGCGGCCACCTGGTGCTGGCCCGACGTTCGGCCGATGTCAGCGAGCTACGCCATTGATCAGCCGGCGCACCGTCCTTGGACTCATGGCTTCGGCATTTCTGCCGGGCGCGTTGCGCGCCGGCGATCTGGAGCCGGAATTTCTTGAGCCGCAGCTGAAGGCCAGAGCGCTGCCGGCACTCGCCGAACGCCTGCCCAAGCGCCCTCGCGCGTTGAATCTCGCCGCGATGGGCCGGCAGCCCGGCCAATATGGCGGCACGCTGCGCACGATCATCGGCAGCCAGAAAGACATCCGGATGATGACAATCTACGGGTACGCTCGCCTGGTCGGCTATGACGAAAAGCTTAACCTGCAAGCCGACATTCTCGAAAGTTTCGATGTAGCGGATGATCGTGTCTTCACTTTCAAGATACGAGAAGGACATAAATGGTCTGACGGTAGCCTGCTGACGTCGGAGGATTTTCGCTATTGCTGGGAAGATGTCTGGCTTAACGATGAGCTTTCGCAAGGCGGGCTCGCCCCGGCCCTGCTGGCGGACGGCAAGCCGCCACGCTTCGAGATCGTCGATCCGTTGACGGTCCGCTATAGTTGGGATGCGCCCAATCCCGACTTCCTGCCCAAGCTCGCCGCTGCTTCGCCCCTATCGCTTGTTCTGCCGGCCGCCTATCTCAAGCAGTTCCACAAGAAATACCAAGATCCATTCCGGCTCGCCGGCCTAATGAAGGAGAACCGGGCCCAGAAATGGACGCTCTTGCATATCCGCATGTCGCGGCAGTATCGCCCGGAGAACCCGGAACTGCCGACGCTCGATCCCTGGCAGAACCGGACCAAGCCGCCGGCTGAGCAGTTCGTCTTCGAGCGGAACCCGTTCTTTCATCGAATAGACGAGAATGGCCGGCAACTGCCTTATGTCGACCGGATTGTCATGAATGTCAGCTCGTCGGCGATCATTTCCGCCAAGACCGGTGCGGGCGAGAGCGACCTGCAAGGCATGGGAATTGACTTCACCGATTACTCCTTCCTGAAGGATGCGGAGAAGCGCTACCCGGTGAAGATGCATCTCTGGAAACGCACACAAGGTTCGCGGCTGGCGCTGCTGCCCAATCTGAATTGTGCCGACCAAGTGTGGCGTGGCCTTTTTCGTGACGTGCGCGTGCGCCGCGCACTTTCGCTCGCTGTGGACAGGCGCGAGATCAATTTGGCTGTGTTCTACGGATTGGCGCAGGAAAGTGCCGATACGGTCCTGCCGGAGAGCCCGCTCTACCGGCCGGAATTCGCGAAAGCCTGGGTCGCCCATGATCCCGACCAGGCCAATGCCCTGCTCGACGAGGTCGGGCTTCAGGCGCGTGACGATGACGGCCTGCGGATACTCCCCGACGGACGCCCGGCGCAGCTCGTAGTGGAAACGGCCGGCGAAAGCACGCTGGAAACCGACGCGCTCGAGCTCATCACCGATCACTGGCGCAAGATCGGCATCGCCCTGTTCATCCGGACTTCGCAGCGCGACATCTTCCGCAGCCGCGCGCTTGGTGGCCAGATCATGATGTCGATGTGGTCGGGCATCGACAATGGCGTGCCGACCGCCGACATGAACCCCTACCAACTCGCCCCCACCGTCGATGACCAGCTGCAATGGCCGCTCTGGGGTGCTCACTACTTGTCCCGTGGCAAGGTCGGCGAAGCGCCCGATCTTCCGCCCGTGGTCGAGTTGATGGCTTTACTCAAGCGCTGGAACGCATCGATCGAAGCCACGGAGCGCGCCGAGATCTGGAATTCAATGCTGTCGATCTATACCGATCAGGTGTTTTCGATCGGCACGGTAAACGGAACGCATCAGCCGATTCTGGCATCCTCGCGGCTGCGCAATCTGCCTGACAAGGCGCTCTACGGCTACGACCCGACCGCCTATTTCGGTGTCTATATGCCGGATACATTCTGGCTTGGAGAGTCCTGAGCGTGCTTCGATATTTTGTCTGGCGTATCGCCGTGATGGTTCCAACGCTGCTGGTCATATCGGCACTGGTGTTCACGATCATCGAACTTCCCCCAGGCGACTATTTCGACAGCTATGTTGCCGAGCTTCGGGCTCAGGGCGAAGCGGTGGATTCCGATCGCATCGAGATGATGCGCAAGGAATATGGTTTCGACAAGCCACCGGTCATTCGCTACTTCTACTGGGTCGGCGGGATGCTGCACGGCGATTTCGGCTATTCCTTCGAATATGAGCTGCCGGTTCGCGACGTCGTCGGGGACCGAATGTGGCTGACGGTGCTGGTTTCCTTCGTCACGATCATCTTTACCTGGCTCATCGCCTTTCCGATCGGCATGTACTCCGCCACGCATCAATACAGCTGGGGCGACTACGGCCTGACTTTCTTTGGCCTTCTCGGCCTTGCGATTCCGAACTTCATGCTGGCGCTGATCCTGATGTATTTCGCCAACATCTGGTTCGGAACGTCTATCGGCCATCTCATGGACCAGCAATATCTCGGCGAGCCGATGAGCTGGGCCAAGGCGAAATCGATCCTCGCCCATCTCTGGATTCCGGTCTTGATCATCGGCACCGGGGGCACGGCAAGCATGATCCGGCGGCTGCGCGCCAATCTGCTCGATGAGCTACATAAGCAATATGTCGTGACCGCGCACGCCAAAGGCCTTCATCCCTTCAGGGCGCTGGTCAAATATCCGCTGCGCATGGCGCTCAATTTCTTCATTTCGGATATCGGCTCTATCCTGCCGGCCATCATCTCCGGTGCCGAAATCACGGCGATCGTGCTGTCTTTGGAAACGACCGGGCCGATGCTGATCAAGGCGCTGCAAAGCCAGGACATGTATCTCGCAGGGTCGTTCCTGATGTTCCTCGCCTTCCTGACGGTCATCGGCGTCCTGATTTCCGACCTGGCGCTGGCGCTACTTGATCCGCGAATTCGTTTGCAAGGCGGCAGCACCAAATGAACACGCAATCGCCGCTGCCCGCTCCGGGTGCCCCACTGCAACACTACGTTTCCATCGAGCCCTTTGACCTGCAGTCGGTCGAGGCGATGACGCCGGAGCAGGAGAAGGTCTTTCAGGCGTCGCAGTTGCGGCTGATGTGGTGGAAATTCCGTCGGCACCGGCTTGCCCTTGTATCCGGCATATTCCTGGCAGCGCTTTATTTCGGGATACTGATCTGCGAGTTCCTGGCGCCCTACGATCTGCACACGCGCAACATGGACTACATCTATTCGCCGCCGCAGCGGGTGCACCTGTTCCACAACGGCGAGTTCGTCGGGCCGTTCGTCTATGGCCGCCAGATGACGCTGGATATGGACACGCTCAAGCGGAACTACATCGAGAAACAGGATGATGTTCAGCGGATCCGTTTCTTCTGCAAGGGCGATAAGTACCGGTTCTGGGGCCTGATCGAAGGTGACAGGCATTTTGTCTGCCCCGCCGAAAACGGCCAGCTCTTTCTGGCCGGCACTGACAGGCTGGGGCGCGATGTGCTCTCGCGCATCATCTATGGCGCCCGCATTTCACTGACAATCGGCCTCGTCGGCATCAGTTTCAGCTTCCTGCTCGGCATTGTCATCGGCGGACTGGCCGGCTATCACGGCGGTATCTTCGACCTGATCGTCCAACGGATAATCGAAGTTCTGCAATCGATCCCCAGCATTCCGCTATGGCTGGCTCTGGCGGCGATCATGCCGATAACCTGGAGTCCGATCCTGATCTATTTCGGCATCACCGTCATCCTCGGGCTGCTCGACTGGACCGGACTGGCGCGGGCCGTGCGTTCAAAGCTTCTAGCTTTGCGCGAGGAGGATTACGTTCTGGCCGCGCAATTGATGGGCGCCAGAAGCAGCCGCATCATCGGGCGGCATCTCATTCCTGGCTTCATGTCGCATCTGATCGCGACGGCGACGATCTCCATACCCGGCATGATCCTGGGCGAGACGGCGCTGAGCTTCCTCGGGCTCGGCCTGAGGGCACCGATAACCAGCTGGGGCATCCTGCTCACCGAGGCGCGCAGCGTCAGCGTGATCGCGTTCTATCCATGGCTGCTTTTGCCGATGCTCCCCGTCGTTCTCGTCATCTTGGCGTTCAACTTCCTGGGCGACGGGCTGCGGGACGCCGCGGACCCCTACAAATGACATCGCTGTTCCGCCGCGTGCTGCGCCGCCGATTCCACCCGGTATGATCCTTGTCGGCAGCCTGTTCGCTTGTTGCAGTGTTCATCGTTCGCCTCTACACGCGGCAAGACTCGATCGGGGTTTAGCACGTCGGCCTGGGGTTTCAGCCGCGAAACGCTCTGGTCGGGGGCAGTTGATTTCGTGAACTGGTTCTGGACATACAATCGCACATGAGTCGCCTTGACAGTTTCATCCGGAGGATGACCGCACAGCGCGACATACTCGATCATGTCTGCGCCGAGGTTGCGAAGATGGAGGGGCCCGTGCTCGAGCTCGGCCTCGGCAATGGCCGGACGTTCCACCATCTGCGCGAGCGCCTGCCCGGACGCCGGATCGTAGCGTTCGATCGCGCACTTGCCGCACACGCCAGCTCAATTCCCGAAGCTGAAAACCTCGTGCTCGGCGAAATACGCGAGACGGCGAGCAGGTTCATTGGCATCGACGCCGCTCTTGTTCATGCCGACATCGGCACCGGCTATGAAGATCGCGATGCAGTGACCTCTACCTGGCTTCCCGATCTGACCGCGCGCCTGCTTCGCGTCGGCGGCATCGCGGTCAGCGGCACGCCGCTCGATCACCCGCAGTTGCAACGCCTCTCGCCGCCACCTTCGATTGCCGCCGATCGTTATTTTATCTGTAGGCGCGTGTGAGGGGCCGGGACGAGCCAACTCTTCAGGGGCCAAGCCTTCAGGGGATCGTGTATACTGCTATCTCCCGGTCAATGCCGCGCAGCGAGACCTCGTGGGGCACGGGCGTCAGCGCGTTCCTGTGTAAGAGATCGGCGGTGAGATTGTCGTCGACCACCGCTCGAGTGGCGAAGATCGCCTGTGCGCTGGCAAGGTTCTGCACCCGCGAAGCAATGTTGACCGTCTGGCCGAAATAGTCCTGTCGCTCATTCATCGACACGGCGATGCAGGGGCCGGCATGGACTCCGATCTTGAGCAGCAGATCCTCGCGTCCGCTCTTGTCGTTGAGCGTACGCATGGCATCGCGCATCCTGAGGGCTGCAGCAATCGCACGATCAGGCGTCGCGAAGGTCGCCATCACCGCATCACCGATCGTCTTCACCACCGCGCCTGCCTCCGCCGTGACGATCTCGTGCAGAACCTGGAAATGCTCGCGCACGAGATCGAAGGCTGAAAGGTCGCCCACCCGCTCGTAAAGCTCGGTCGATCCGCGCAGGTCGGTGAACAGGAACGTCAGGCTGGTGATCTTCAGGCGCTGGTTGATGTCGAGTGTATCCGTGCGATAGAGATCGCGGAACGTCTGGTTGGTGAGCAGGCGCTTGGCGGTCAGGAAGGGCCGGCGTTTGCCCAGGAAATCATGCAATGTCTGGCCGGCGATGAAGACTGTCGGCAGCACGCGGGTGTCGGTCCGGTTTTCCAGCGAAATGCGCAACGGGCCGGGTTGCATCTCCAGCGTCTGGTTCTGGACATGGTCGCGGTCGAAGGCCAAAGAGAGGCTCCGGCGCTCCTTTGTTGGTTCGCCCTTCCCGTCGATGAACTGCGCTGAATGGGTGACCGGCTCGAAGACGATGATGAATTCAGACGGAAGCTGTATGGTCAGAACCGCCTTTTCACCGGGCGCAAGCTCGATATCCTCCAGCGAGAACGCTTCCAGCTTTTTCACGAAATCCTCTTCCGGCAGATCGACGCCAGACGCCCAGTAGATCTGGCGGAAATATTCCGCCACCGGCAGTTCGTGTGGATTGTGTGCGGCAATCCTGCGCACGCGGGGACTGACGGTGAATGTCACCTCGACCATCTCGTCGAGAGTCGGTGAATAGCCCTCGGAGCACAGCGCGCAGGTGTATTCGTCCTTTTGCAGGGTTTTCAGCGTGGCGTTGGTGTCGAGCACGCCGCCGCAGCCGGGACACAGAACATTCCAGGAAATGTCGAAGATGCCCACCCGCGCCGCATGGAGAAAGGCGCCTATTGCGCGCTCCTCGTCGAGGTCATGCTTGCTGGCGAAGGCTGGCGCATTGATGCGGCAAAGTTCGCGGTCCTCGCCCTCCGCGATGGTTCGCTTGATCGCGTCGATCGCCTGCGGATCGACATCGGCCGATTGTCGCAGAAGTGAGAATAGATCCTGAGCTTCGTTCATCGTGCAGGCTCCGGAAAATGCACCTCGAGGCGTTTTGACCGGACCGATCTTTGGTCCGAGTGTTCCATCTTACTTCGAAACGGACCGTACGGCCATTCGAATGGATAAGCCTGGTGACCGTTCAATTTCCATTCGGCGGATTTTAACCGGCCGCAAGCAGCACTATGATGGTCCATGGAGCATTCATCTTTGGGATTTTCTCCCATGCCGACATCAGACAATCCGCCATTTCCCGCGGTCCTGCGCCTTTTTTCTGCGGGGGTCATCGTCGTCCTGATCGTAGGCGCCGGCCTGTTTTTCATGCCTGCGCTGGTGAAACCGGGCTGGCCTTGGGCCGTCACGCCGTTCAATGCGCGCTTCCTCGGTGGCTTCTACACCGCCGAAATGGTCGTGATGGCGGCACTGCTGGTCTGGAATCGCTGGTCGCCCGGCAGGCTCGTGCTCGTCATGGCCTTCATCTTCACCGTCATCGTGTCGGTGGCTTCGTTCATCAATCTCGGCTATTTCAACTTCGAGCGCAAAGCGCCTTGGCTGTGGTTTTTGGTCTATCTTGCTTCGGCCGCGGTATCCGGGCTGTTCCTGTGGCGGGCCAGGGCCCGTCCTTCTGCAAAAGGCGTGACCTTAAATCCCGCATGGCGCGGCTACATGCCGGCGGAATCCGCGATCCTTGGGCTCTATGGCGTCGGCCTGTTGCTGTTTCCCCTGACATTCAGTGGCATCTGGCCATGGCCGATCGATGCCTTCCACGCTCAGGTCTACAGCGCCATCTTCCTCGCCGGTGCGGGCGGTATATATCTCGTCTGGAGAAGCGCGCCGCGCGAGGAACTGCTGGTGCTCGGGTTGGCCCAGTTTCTGGTTGGCCTGCTTGCTATCCTCGGCGTCGTCATCACCGACGCTGCGGTGCACCGGATCGACTGGACGGCGACCGGGACATTGTGCTGGCTCGCCCTTTTCGGCTGCATAGGCATCAGCGGCGTCTTCAAACTCTACGCTGCCTCCCGGTATTTTTAGCCCGCAATCGGTATCATAGGTCAGAGACGGCTGGATTTTCAGGTGGCGTCCGGTGCATCGTACCGGGCCGATTGCCTTCGCCGGGAACGCCATGACCAGCACGACCTCGCCACCCGCCGAGAAAATCCAGCCGCTGCTGCGGTCCGTCCGGTCAAGCGATGCGGAGGCGCTTTGCGCTATCTTCAACATGCCGGGCTTCCGCTGGGGCACGCTCAGGATGCCTTTCGAGATGGTGGAGCAGGTGGCGCGGCGCATTGCCAAGTCCGGCCCGGAAACCACCTGGATCGTTGCCGAGCTGGACGGCAAGGTCGTCGGCCATGGCAGCCTGGTCGTGCAAGGTTCACCGCGCCGTTCGCACATCGGCGAGATCAATATCGGCCTTGACGATGCCTTTGTCGGCAAAGGTATCGGCTCTGCCATACTTGGCGCGCTGCTTGACGTGGCCGACAACTGGCGCGCCCTGAAGCGAGTCGAATTGACCGTCTATGCCGACAACGAAGCGGCCCTCCGTCTCTATAAGAGCCACGGCTTTGAGATCGAAGGCCGGCATGTGAAGGCCGGCTTTACCGACGGGCAGTACCACGACCTCCTGAGCATGGCCCGGCTGCGGTTCTAAGATCCGCTGTTTGCCTTAGCTGTTTGGCCAATCTGACAATTCGTGCCGAGGCAGCGAACAGGGGATTGCTCAAGGAGAATTGCGTAGGATACGGTCATTTCGTCTCACACCACCTTGATCGAATTGACGATCTATGTGGGCCGGCCGCATCCAGCAAGTCTGGTCTCGCTTGGCGTTTACACCGCAAGCGGCTAGACGGGGCCAATGACCGCCGTCTTTGATCCAACCCCTACCCCTCCGCGGGAAATTCTGGCTGTGCTGTCGCTGCTCTGCCCGGAGGTCGTGCGCGACATCGAGCAGAACTGGAATGCACCGGTTTCCGATTACGCCCGCCATCTGTGGCGGCCGGTGGCAAGGCCTGCATCGGGCCCGGCGATCGCTGCCCGCTCGATCCTGCGCGAAGTCCTGCATCAGCGCCTCGGTAGGATCATGCAGCCTGAGGAGATCGGCAAAGCCCTCGACGAGTTCGAGCACAGACCGGTGATTCAGTCCGGCCTGCACTGCTTGCTTCTGATGGACCGGATCACCTTCGATGCCCTTCTGCTTGCCTGGCTCGGCGCGGTCGAAAACGGGCTGTCGGCCTTCGTCGGCTTCATGGGAACGACGATGACCATGGAGACAGTTGGCCGGGAGGGGCCGGGATGGCTCGATGTCGGCGACGACAAGGTCAACCTGTTTGGCATGGGGCGCCACAAACTGTGCCGCAAAAGCGCCTGCGTGGCCGGTCCCGTCTCCATCAACAAGCGCGCGCTCGAAGCGGTGGGCGATGAAACGGATGCCAGCCGCTGGCTGGGCACACTGCTTGCCAGCCGGGACAAGGTGTTTGAAACCGCCGCCGATGCGCTGACTGAACTGAATGAGGATCTGGTCGCCAATTGGGATCGTGCCGGCATGGCCCTGCCGGTTTTCGTCGATGATCGGGTCGCCGCGGCTGCCATGGCGCGGCATCTAGAATATGACGGCAGCCTTCTTTCCAGGCTGCTGATTGAACCCGCAAGACGCCAGCGTCTCGAACATGCCTGGCAAGAGGCCGCATCGAGCCCATTTGGCAGATTCCTGCCCAATGCCACGGACCATTTCTGGGGCATCCGCGAGGAGCGCGTGCGCAAGCTCGTTCTCGAGAACGGGCACCTGATCGAGCCCGACAGGCCGCAAGGTCTTTCCATCCCGTTCGAGCGGCCGTATCTCAGGCAGGCGCTGCTGGACGGCGTGCTGCTGCCGAACTTGTTCCTGACGTTCCTCGTCCTTGCCATATTGCCGCGCGTGCGGGTCGTGGGCGGCCTGAGACAGATTGGCTATGTAGCGCTTTTCCACTCGATCCTTCTGGCCGTGCTGGACGAAAACGTGCCGGAAGAGCGCGATCTGGCCGCGGAACTGCAGGTTCGGGAAAATGCCTGGGGCATGCGGGTCATCGATGAAAAGATCTCAGTCCGCGAGCAGCTTGCCGTCCTGCCGGAAGGAGCGCTCTTCCCGGACCTGCTCCGGCAATACCGATTGAGGACATTTGCCGAGACGACCGACGACCTGAAACTGGTTCGCGAAAACGCCAGATGGCGCAAGATCGGCCAGGCAGAGATCAAGCCGACCTGAGCCTAATTCGCAACCGCAAGCGACGGCGATCCATCGGCGAGCCTCTGGCGTCTGACCCCGCCGCACAGGCCTCACCTGTCATTGCACCACACCGCCCTTGCGGAGCCCATCCACCACGTGTTCGAAATCGACCGGTTCTTGTGGCAGACCAAGACTTTGTAGCGGTATCCAGCGAATAGTCGCGATTGACGCGAAGCACCTCCTGCCATGGCGCGCGGGCCTCGGCGAAGCGGCCCAGATGACCGTAGCTGGCGGCCAGAAACGCGCGCGAGACGTCGGTGACAGCGTTTGCGAGCCAGCCGTTGCATCAGAGGTCATGGGTAGCGCTCTGCCACCGGACCCACACGGATCGCCCGCTGCCGCTTGCCCGCCGACGGCTATCGGTGCATCCTTGTGAATAGCCTGGCCGTGAAGTGCGAGCGAGATCACGCCGTCACGGCCACTAGTGAGGTCTTGTTCGATGGACTGCTCGGGCTGCGGTTTCGAGATTGAGGGCGGTTACGCCTTCTGTCCGAGGTGTGGCAGGCGCCAGCCCGTGCCATGCGCCAGTTGCGGCTACACCTGCGCACCTGATTTCGAGTTCTGTCCGAAATGCGGGGCAAGCGTCGGTGCGCCCGCAAAAGCCGTCGAACGGCCTGCTCCGGCACCAAGCCGGACCATTGTGTCGCCTTCTCGAACTCCGTCGCTGCTTCCGAACATCGAAAGCGAAGAAGGGCTGCATCCCGTCTCTGACGCCGATCGCCGGACGGTAACGGTCCTGTTCGCCGACCTTTGCGGCTTTACGACACTCAGCGAGCAGCTCGACCCCGAGGTCATGCAAGCGCTGCAGAACAAACTGTTCAAGGAATTGACGGCGGCCGTGCGAAACTTTGGTGGGTTCGTCGACAAATTCATCGGCGATGCGCTGCTCGCTTTGTTCGGTGCGCCGGTCGCGCATGAGGACGATCCGGAACGCGCGCTTCGTGCCGCTCTCGACATGATCGCCCGGACGGCGCGGCTCGGCGAAAGCACCCCCCACTCCGGCTCGCCTCTGTTACTCCACATCGGCATAAACACTGGTCCGGTCGTTACTGGCGGATTGGGCATCGGCACCGCCAGATCCTATTCCGTGACCGGCGACACAGTGAATACGGCGCAACGCCTGCAATCGCTGGCCGCACCGGGTGAGGTGCTGGTAGGCGAGCTCACTCACAGGCTGACCCGGCATGCCTTCTCTTATGAGTCGCTGGGTGATGTCGTGTTTCGCGGCAAGGCTGGCAGCGTGCTCGTTCATCGACTGGACGCACCGCTAGCGGTGCCGCGTGCAGCGCGCGGGCTCGAGGCGCTCGGCCTCAGTGCGCCGCTAATAGGTCGTGGTGCGGAGCTCAATAGAATGATGGCGAGCCTTGACCAGGCGTGCGGCGGCTCGGCCCAACTTGTCCGCCTCGTCGGAGAAGCCGGCATCGGGAAATCGCGGCTGGTGAGTGAGTTCGTCGCCCGCGTCGGCGACGACGAGCGTTTTCGCAACGTCGCCGTGCGGCAGGCCACGTGCTCACCGCTGGGTGAACAATCTTTTGGCGCCTTGGGCGCAGTGGTGCGCAGCGCTGCCGGGATGATGCAAAACGACAATGGGGACGAAATGCGGGGGAAGCTCGCAGGCTTGCTTGCCGATCTCGGCCTGCAGGGCGAGGAGGCGAAGCGGCTGATGCCTTTGCTCTACCATGTGCTTGGCCTTGGCGACCCCGATGCCACCTTGCAGCATGTCGAGCCCGAGCAGCTGCGGCGGCAAATTCTCTACGCAGTCCGCACAATCATCGAACGGCGGCTTGCGTTGTCGCCGCTATTGATTGTCGTCGAAGACCTGCACTGGGCGGACGCCGTGTCGCTCGAGGCACTACGTTTCGTGATGGACAGGTTGGAACGCACGCGGTTGATGTTGCTGGTCACGCATCGTCCGGCGCCGGACAACGACCAGCTCGACTCAAGTCGGGTCAGTCACACAGCGCTCAGGCTTCCGCCACTCAACAATGATGACGGACGCAGCCTGCTGGCAGCGCTTTTCGGCGAGAGCTGGGTAAGCTCCGCGGGAGGGCTTCTCGACCAGATCCTCGAGCGCGCGGGCGGCAACCCCCTTTTTGTAGAGGAAATCGTTCGCGGCCTTATCGATCGCGGTGTACTGGTGCGAGAGGGCCAGCGATGGCGGACTTCGGCAGGCGAAGTCGCAACCGGCATCCCCGCCACTATCCAGGCAATGTTGCTTGCCCGCGTCGACCGGCTGCCCCAAGAGGTGCGCCGGTTGGCCCAGGAGGCCGCGGTAATCGGCCCGCGCTTCGATGCCACACTTCTGAAAACCGTGACAGCCGACCCCGGCCGGCTCGAAGCCGGCTGCGAACTGCTTTGCGATGCGGAAATCATCGAGGAAGTTGCCGGATCAGGCTCGGTCTCGTCTCAAAGCTACCGCTTTACGCAAACATTGCTGCAGGACGTGATCTACCAGAATCTGCTCCTGCAACGCCGGACCGAAATCCACGGGCGGATCGGTGCTGCCTTGGAGCAACTGTGCGGCGACGAGCCGGAACGGCTCGAGGATTTGACCGTGCTGGGTCATCATTTTGCACAGAGCGCCGAGCGGGAGAAGGGCGCGCATTACCTGCAGGCGGCAGGCGATCGCGCTCGCATGATATATGCCAACGACGACGCCCTTCGTTTCTACGAGCGAGCACTGACTGCGTTGGGCGCGATCGGGCAAACACCGCTCAAACTGGCAATTGCAGAGCGCATTGCCGATTTGAGCGGCCCGGCAGGCCGCCGTGAGATCGCGCACCACCACTACGAGACGGTGTTGCAGGCATACCGCGAGTCAGCCAATCGCGTCGCCTCGGCGCGAGTTTTGCGTAAGATCGGTCGGCTACTCTGGGATGTCGGCAAGCGGGACAAGGCAGAACCCCGCTATGCCGAGGCGGCAGCGCTCCTCGATGGAGCGGATGCCCCGATCGAACAGGCGCATCTGTGGCAAGAACGTGGCCGACAGGCGTTCCGTAGCGGAGATCACGCTCTCGCGGCAAAATGGGCAGACGCGGCGCTGGATTGCGTAGGCACACTGACAACGGAGCATGTCTCCGAGGTAAGGTGTGATGCCACTCTTGTGACCGCCGAGGCACTCAATACCAAGGCTGTCGCGCTGGCTCGCCTTGGGCGAAACCGTGAGGCCGTGCGTCAGGTTGAGCGTAGCATTGAATTGGCCGAAGCCGCCGGTCTGCTGGGCGCGGCCTGCCGCGGCTACACCAATCTCGGCGTGCTTTACACGACCATCGATCCCGCAAAGGCAATGGAGGTCTGTCGGCGCGGTCTTGAAGTGGCGCGCCGTATTGGTGATTTGGGTTTCCAGGCGCGCCTCCTCGCCAATCTGGCGGTCGCTTGTTGTACTTTCACGGATCGCTGTCCAACGGAGGGCGTACCCGCTGCCGAGAAGGCCATTGAGATCGACCGTGCGCTCGACCAGCGCGAGCACCTGCCGGTGCCTTTGATCGTGCTTGGGCAAATCCACCAGTGCAACGGCCGCCCGGACCTGGCGGTTGGGTTGTTCCACGAAGCACTGGACGTAGCTCGCGAAACGGGCGAACCCCAACTGCTGTTTCCGTGTTATGATGGTCTCGCAACGCTTAATCTCGATCTCGACAATCTGGCCGAGGCCGAACGCTACTTTTCCCTGGCGCAGGGTATATGCGCCCAGCACGGGCTCGACCCGGAAGCGCTTGTGGTGCTGCCTTTTCTCGACTAGCCGGGGTTGGAGGTTGGAAATGTCCGCGCGTAGTGACTTGGTGCCGCTTCAACCGGGCGACCGTGCGCCAAACGTGGTACTCGACGCCATTACCCAGGAAGGCAAGATCGCGCTTGACGATTTTCGCGGCCAAAAACCGGTGCTGGTCGGCCTGTTTCGAGGTCTGCATTGCGCGTTTTGCCGGCGCCATATCGCCGCCCAGGCGCGGCTTGATCCGGAGCTGCGCGAAAGGGGCGTGGAGAGCCTGACGGTGGTCAACACGCCGATCGAACGGGCGCGTCTCTATTTCCGCTACCATCCGATGCCGAATCTGCTTGCGGCCTCCGATCCTGAACGCGCTTCACATCGTGCTTTTGGACTGCCCAATCTCGAATTCACCCAAAACGAGACGAACTGGCCGTACAAGGTCTCGATGGCAGCGGCAAAGGATATGCGGGTCGACATACCAGGCGAGTTGCCCGGTCCTATGGATCCTCTTGCGGCCAGTGAAATGCTCAACAAGAGGGACCATTACGAGCTGACCGAAGCCGACGAGCAGATGCTAGCAACGGGACACGGACAATTGGTCGGTCAGTTCCTGCTGGACCGGCAGGGGATCGTCCGCTGGAGCTTCACGGAGGTTCCAGAGGGTGGGCGATACATGTTTGGGGCGCCAAGCCCGCAGGAGCTGATGTCAGCCGTATCCCAAGTCGCCCAATAGACTTGCGAACGAGGTAAGCGGGCGGGACACGGAACAAAAAAGCGGAACCAATTTGGTACGAATCTAGACACTGACAAGTTCACGGTTCATGCGAGCACGGCCTCGACAACGGCAACAAAGTCATCGAGCGAACGATCCCCACGAATCTCGATGCGCGGAAGGTCGATGGGATCGCAATCGAGGTCCGCCGGTCCGTGTCTGCCGCCGAAGCCGATTCGATAGCCGCACTCCTTGGCCAGCCTGCCAAGCCGTCGGTCGGTGACAGAGAAGGGTGCCGCGAACGCCGCGGTTGGCCGACCGGTCCACCGTTCGATGAACATACGAGAGCGCAGGAGCTCGGCGGCCAAGTCAGAGCTCGACAGACCATCGATCGCGCGATGCGTCGCCAGATGGCTTCCGAAGAACGCACCTTCGCCGGCGAGGCGTCGCACCGTCCCGGCGTCCATAAGCTGCGTCGGCGGGCCGCTGTAGGCGTCCCACTGTGCACTTTCACCCACCAAGTCCGTCACCAGGAACACTTCCGCGGTCAGGTCGTTCGCGCGCAAGGCCGGCCAGGCATGGTCGGCAAAGTTCTGGAAGCCGTCATCGAAGGTGATGAGCACTGGGCGGCCAACGAAAGGCTGACGGTTGGCGATGAACCATTCCAGCTGCTCGGAGCTAATCGCGTGAAAGCCATTGGCGCGCAGCCATGTCATTTGGCTGGCGAATGCGGCGGGCGCGAGCCGAAAACGGGCGAGCGCGGCCGGACCTTCATCGGAGACGCTGTGATACATGAGGACAGGGATACGCTGCCGCCGCTCGCTATGTGCGACGTCGCGGCGCAAGGCCCGCGCCCCGCCCCAGACGATATTTCGTGCGACTCCGATTTCGACGGGTGCGCGGATTGGCACATGATCTATCGTCGGTTCCGTCGCCACGTCGCCTGGTGACAGGCGGCGGAAGCGGTCTATGCGGTAGAGCTCGGTCTGGATCGATTGCTCGAGAACGAGGCCGTGGCCCGCTGCCAGCGTCTCTGAGATCGCTTGTGCACCGAATGTGTTCCAGTCGAAGCCCGTCCTTTCAACATTGTCTCGTAGCACGAATGCGTGTGCGCTGATGAAACTGCCGCCAGGCGCCAACGCCTCAACAAGTTTTTTGGCGATGCGCCGCAACTCGGTGAGATCGTCCAGGTAGTAGAGCACTTCCGAACAGACGATCAGATCCATCTCGCCCGGCAGCGTGTCCGCAGAAAAATCCAGTACGCCGAACTCAACGTTCGGCTGATCACTGCATCGCGCGCGCGCCCGCCCGACGGCTACGGCGGAGATGTCAGTTGCGGTCAAATGGCCCACGCGCGGCGCCAGCTGCCGCGTGAAGTGGCCCTCCGCGCAGGCCAGCTCAAGCGCCCGTCCGATGGGACCGGCAGGCAGAATTTCGAGCTGCCGCTCATATTTTTCCTGCTCATAGAGCGAACCGTAGTTCCAGGGATCCTCGATCGCAAAATGGCGATTCCAGAAAGATGTGCGGTCATTGTCGCGCCCATCCGCGGCCCGTGCACGGCGCGGCGCTGCAAAAGGCTCTTTAGTTTCGGCGCTCGACCGAACCAGCGCCTGCGCTTCCGCGGCCAATCCCGCAAGTTTGCCGAAATGGCTGTCCCGATCAGACCGGCGTCCCGCCATGGACAACAATGCCTCGGCTGCAGACATGTTTGACTTGTCGGCACCGGCGCCCTTTTGCGGTGCATCCACAGGCGATCGCCTCGCAAGTCGCGCGGCACTGTGCATAGGCCGCTCAGAAGGCAGGAAATTCAGGATCAATTCAATCCAATGACGCCTCGTCACTCTCCCGAGTACGCCGAACTGCACGAGAGCCTCGATCTGGCCATCCATCATCAGATGGGCATAGATTTGATCGATTCCTTTCGGTACTTCGATCGAGGCCGGATTTCGCGCGTCGACACGAATTCCAAGTGTCCGCGCCAGCCTGCGCGGCGCGGCAAGATCGTCGACATCGAGCAGCATTTGCTCAAAGTGATACTGCACGCGGCGAGCCGCGTCGGGATTATTCCAGACCTTGCCGAGTTCGAGGATCAACTCGGTGAGGGAAGCGCCGAACCTGTCCCACCTGGCAGCCAATTGCGCTGGCACCGACAGGCTTCCTACCATAAGGCCATCGACGGCCACCTTGGCGATCTCACGCGCCCACTTACGTCCTGCCGGGAGCGCGCGCAGGGACTGCGGGTTGATCGAGCGCGAGCCGCAGCCGCAATCCGATGCGGCGTTCCACAACGCGAACCACGCGAGTGCTTCTGAAGCGGTGTGGCCGTTCGCGTCGGTCGCTCCATTGGCGTGAGCCGATGCCGGGTGTTTGACCCTGGGATCGGCGGAAAAGCCGCGAGCGATCACGACTTCGCCATCTGCCAGCATCTGCGCCGAATTGCGGCTGAGCGCGTTGGGGCTGGCCCGATAGAAAGCGAGCGGCTCGTCGACCATCACCCAATTTTTGCCTAGACGTGCGAGGCGCTGCCACAGATCCCAGTCCTCGCAGGTGCGCAGCGACACGTCGAAACCGCCCAACTCGACAATTATCTCCCGATCGACCAGCAGCGCGTGAGTGCGGACGGCACACCGGCGGGCGAACGTTTCGAAGGGTTGAATCGCAACCTCCGTTGCGATGCTCGACGCCGTGAGTTCGCCATCGGGCATCACGCGTCGGGAACCGCAATAGGCAGCCACTGCATCGGGAGCGGATTTCAGTGCGGCCAGCATTTTGGCAAGGAAGCTGGCATCCACCCAATCGTCCGCATCCAGAAACATGAGCCAGTGGCCGCGCGCCTTCGAAATCCCGCTATTGCGCGCGCCGGCGGGGCTATGCGCGCAAGAGCTCAACATCCGAAATCGGGCATCGTGCTCTACATAACCGGCGATGATCGCAGGGGTGCGGTCCGTGGAGGCGTCGTCGACGATGATCGCCTCCCAATCCATTATTTCCTGATCAAGAAGACAATCGAGTGAGCGCGCCAGCGTTACCTCCGCGTTGTGCGCAGGAACCACGATTGAAACCAAGGGATCATGCGCCACGCCGTCTTACCCGCGCCTGGTTCGAGGTAGAACAAGATGTGTTGAACTTTCTCGGCGTAGGCCGTCACAATCGACGCCGATCAGTCCGTCGACCCATCGTCCATCGCCACTATATCCAGTATCTGGCAGGTCTGCCGGCGGATGCCGGCAAGCATGGCGCCGACGGTTTGCTCGGCATTGAGCATCGGTACCACACCGCGTTGCGGTAGCATCCTGGATCATCGAGCTTTCGTTTTCTTCGGCAAGAGTTGGCAAATGTCAAAACCGGATGACGGCATCGGCTGGCAGCACTGCCCTGTCAAGATAAGGGCGAATTAGAGGCGGGCAAAAAAGACTTGAACACAGGCTGAATGGCAGCGCGAATGCCCGACGGCTTGGAGCTGAGGTCGATGCGCCAGGGCATCTCCGCTCTCGCATTTCATCTGCATAAAGATGATCGCGGGCGAAGACGCGAGCGCGAGCTGATCCGGATCGAGCCGCATGTCGAAATCTACCCGAATGGGGACGTTCGAACCGACTTAAGCCGAGAAGATTCCGGCTTGCGGGTCGACAATTTTACTGGCAAGTTTACCAGTTGCTAAATTAGCGCTGTGGCAATGTTCAAAAGAAGGGGCATGGGATGGCCAAGGAATCTTCGAGTACCGCTTCTTCGGCAAATAAAGCGGACGCAAATCTGATAAGTAATGCAGACGGAAGCGGGCTGACCTTCATGGCGGGCCAGGCTCGCGAGAGTGGGGCCCCCGGCGACGCTGTAGGTGTCGACAAGATACGTGATCTGCTGTTCGGCAACCAGATGCAGGACTATGACCGCCGCTTTTCCAAGCTTGAAGAACGGGTCTTGCAGCGCTTCAAGGATGTCGAATCCGAGGCCAAGCGCAATCTTGAAATGTACGAGTCAAATGCAAAGAAGCAGGTCGACTCGCTTGCGGCGCAATTGCGGAACGAAAAAGACGCGCGAGCCGACGCCGATAAGGAGATTGATCGGAATCTTCGCGAGCAAAATCAGGCGCTCGAAAAGCAGGTGCGCGCGTTGTCGGATCAGTTGAGCGAGCTTGAGCGGGAAGTTGCGGACCGGATAAATCGAAACGATCATTTGCTACGTGAGGAAATCAAGCAAAAGAATGAAAGCATTCAGATGCTGATGGAGAAAATGTTTTCCGATCTTGGCAATGTCAAGACCGACCGAAATCTTTTGGCTGGCCTGTTTGTTGAGGTTGCAAAATGTCTAAATCAGGATCCCGTCGGCAGCAAGAACAACTCGGAGCGTACCTGGAAAGTGAGTTGATCGGAACTTGACGTCGACTGTCGACCCAATCAGCCTCCCTCAAAGAGCAGCTTCGAACGATACAGAGATTGATCGCGAGGCGCTGGCTCGCCTTTTGATCGAAATTGCCCGGAACGTTGATCCGGACTATCGTGCGCGTCTCGACGGAATCCCAACCGCCGACCCTCGCATGGAAACGCTGCGCCAGTTGCTGGTCGGCCGCGAAATTTCGGAGCTTTCACGAGTTACGCACCTGCTCGACGAACCCGAGCAGCTTGCGGCTGCACTGGGGAGCGTTCTCCCCAGTGCAGCCGCACGTGCGCCTCATGCGCAACTCGGAGAGGCCCTTGCGCCAGCTGTCGAGAGGGCCGTGCAACGGTCCATCCAGAAGAGCCCGCGTACGCTGACGGATATATTGTACCCGGTGTTTCTGCCGGCTATTCGCAAGTCGATCGGCGAAAAGATCGACCAGACCTTTCAATCGTTGAATGAAACTTTAAGACATATATTTACCTGGCATGGGCTCAAGTGGAGACTTGAAGCTTGGAGAACAGGAGCAAGCTTCTCAGAAGTTGTTCTTAAGCATTCTCTTGTTTATCGTGTAGAACACGTCTTTCTAATCAATCGCAATTCCGGGCTTTTGATAGCGCATGTAACTGCCGATAATGCAACTAGCGAAGATCCTCAACTCATTTCTTCTATGCTTAGTGCAATTCAAGATTTTGTAAAAGACTCATTTAACGAGAAAGAACAGAGCGGCCTGGATACCATTCGTTTCGGAGAGCTTCGTCTCTGGTCGGAAGTTGGACCGTTTGCGACGCTGGTTGCGGTGATCCGGGGAAATCCGCCGGAGGAATTACATGAAATAATTCGCGATGTATTGCTTCGCATCCATGATGAATGCTCACAGGCTCTACAGCAGTTTGACGGCGACAGTTCGCAGTTGGCCGGCGTAGAGACGCAGTTGCAGACCTGCGTTGAACTGAAGCAGGAGGAATCAAACCAGGGATTTCCGTGGCTGGTCGTGGCTGCAGTCCTGCTGGTTTTGATTCCGGCAGGCGGTTGGTTCTTTCTTTCCTGGCAATCCGTGCAGCGCTGGCAGACCTATGTGTCGCGACTGGGGACCCAGCCGGGCATCATCGTTGCCGAACAAAAGGTGCGTGATGGCCAATTCTATATTGCCGGTCTGAGAGACCCGCTTGCCGCCGACCCGCAGTCGCTGTTGGCCGGAACGCAGGTCGATCCCGCCCGCGTTCATTCACAGTGGCAATTCTATCAGAGTCTTGATCCGGAGTTCGTATTGAAGCGGCTAACGGCGTCGCTGGTTCCGCCGGATTCAGTACGACTTTCGATCGTCAATGGTCGCATCGTTGCCGAGGGTGAGGCTCCCAACACCTGGATAGATCGGGCGCGCGCAGCGGCCCAACAACTTTCGGCAGGCGGACCGGAATTCGACATCTCCAGGGTTCGTGATGTGAGCCCCGAAGCACGCGCGGCGGAGCACTGGCAGACTTATGTGTCGCGACTGGAGGCCCAAGCGGGAATCATCGTCGCCCAACAAAAGGTGCGTGATGGCCAATTCTATATTGCCGGCCTGAGAGACCCGCTTGCCGCCGACCCGCAGGCTCTGCTGTCCGGAACGGAGGTAGATCCCGCCCGCGTTCATTCGCAGTGGCAATTCTATCAGAGCCTTGATCCGAAGTTCGTCCTGAAGCGGCTGATGGTATCGCTGACCCCGCCGGATTCAGTACGGCTTTCGATCGTCAAGGATCGCATCGTTGCCGAGGGTGAGGCTCCCGACATCTGGATAGACCGCGCACGCGCAGCGGCCCGACAGCTCTCGGCAGGCGGACCGGAATTCGACATCTCCAAGGTTCGTGATGTGAGCCCCGAGGCACGCGCGGCGGAGCACTGGCAGACTTATGTGTCGCGACTGGAGGCCCAAGCGGGAATCATCGTCGCCCAACAAACGGCGAGGGGGGGACATTTCTATATTTCCGGCCTGAGAGACCCGCAGGCCGCCGACCCGAAGGCTCTGCTGTCCGGAACAGGGGTCGATCCTGCTCGCGTTCATTCACAGTGGCAATTCTATCAAAGCCTTGATCCGAAGTTCGTGGTGAAGCGGCTGATGGCGTCGCTGACTCCGCCGGATTCAGTACGGCTTTCGATCATCAAGGATCGCATCGTTGCCCAGGGTGAAGCTCCTGCCGCCTGGATAGATCGGGCGCGGGTCGCCGCCCAACAGCTGTCCGCGGACGGACTCTCTCTAGAACTCTCCGAGCTGCGTGAGTTGACCCCTCCGCAACTCACTCATTTGAGGGAGGCTATTCAAGCGGTCAACATTTTCTTCGATTCTGGCAAGGCTGTACCGGGACCAGAGCAACTGCCGGTTCTCGACAAATTGGCGAATCAGTTGAAGGAATTGGCCGAGGACGCCCGCAAGGCAGGCGTAACAGCACAGTTCATGTTGACCGGCCATTCGGACGAGACGGGCCGTGAAACGGCCAAGTTGTCGATCAGCGCCGCGCGCGCGGAGACAGTTCGTGCGCTTCTCAAGAAGCGCGGCGTCGATCCGGAGTTGCTCTTGGTTCGCGGCGCGGGCACCTTTGAGCCAGCGGAGATTGAAAATAGCCGAACCGGGAACTCCGCCAACCGCAGAGTTTCGGTTACGGTAAACTTCCACTAGGCGGAGCCCAGGATATTGCAAAAGAAGATCTGTATGTTGGGCGGGTTCGCTGTCGGAAAGACGAGTCTGGTTCGCAGGTTTGTGCAAAGCATCTTTTCAGAAACCTACTTGACCACGGTGGGAGTGAAAATCGACAAGAAGAGTGTCGCATTCCCGGACAAAACCGTGGATCTGATTTTGTGGGATTTGGCCGGCGAAGACGATATCGGCTCATTCCGCGTCAGCTATGTGCGAGGTGCGAGTGGGCTCGTGCTTGTCGTCGATGGAACACGCGCTGCTACTCTTGCCGTTGCGCTCACGTTGCGCGAGCGGGCCGAGGCTGAATTCGGCGCTATGCCGTTTGTATTGCTGTTCAACAAATCCGATCTGGCCGATCGGTGGGCAATATCGGATAGTGAAATTGACGAACTGAGGCAACTTGGATGGCAAATCTATCTGACAAGTGCGCTTTCGGGCGAACATGTTGATGATGCGTTTCGTCAACTTGCTTCGATGGTCAGCAAATAAACCATGGATGTCTTGCCAAGAGAAGTTAGAAGCTGGATTTACGATTTCTTCTACAAGGAGCGCTCGGTCGCATATCTGAAAATCGACGCCCAGCTTTGCATAGCTGCGAAGGGCGGTAACGTTAACCATTACGGACTCTCGTCAGTTCGCATAGGTAAGCCTGTTGCCGAGCAGCTTGAATTCATGGAAGGTTTGTTGCCCTGCCCGGAGCTTCCATATGATATGGCCATGGTCGAACTGCCCAGCGGGCGTGTCGCGGACCTCCATCTTTTTGCTGACAATGCCTGCGTGTGGCTGCTCTTTCTTGACGCCACTGCCGAACGCGACAATAGGCAGCGGCTTCAACAGAAGGCTTATGAAATGACGCTCCTGCAAGAGAGGGAGCGTCAACTCAACGAGAAACTACAATCGACAAACGAGGCGTTGAGGGCGAGCCAAGAGGGATTGTCGCGTGAATACCAGCGCGCCGAAGCCCTACTCCTCAACATTCTTCCGGCGTCGATCGCGGAGCGGCTAAAAGCGCACGAACAAATTGCAGACAACCATGCGGAGGTGAGTGTGCTTTTTGCCGACATCGTCGGCTTTACGGAAAGAGCGCGGAGCGTCGGAGCCGTGACGACGCTCGCTATTTTAAATTACTTCTTCAAGGCGGCGGATCTGCTCTCGGAGCGATACGGCTGCGAAAAGATCAAGACAATCGGCGATTGTGTGATGGTGGTCGCTGGCCTGCCCACCGCGCGATCCGATCATGCGGAAGCCCTTGCGCACTATGCACTTGAACTGCGGAAGGCGGTTAAGCGCGAACGCTTCGCAGGAGAACCGATAAGACTCAGAATTGGAATTCACTCAGGACCAATCGTGGCGGGCGTCATAGGCAAAAGGCGGTTTGCCTATGACCTATGGGGCGACACCGTTAATCTCGCCGCACGTATCCAAACGTCCGCGGAGCCCGATGAAATCCGTATTTCGGATGCAACTCATCAACTGCTTGGACCAAATTTTGCTTGCGACCCACTCCAGGAAACGGAATTGCGTGGTACAGGTCGTGTGCGAATGTGGCGGCTCCCGGCCTGATTTGCCGCATGGCAGTGCCGACCCGGAAGCGCATTTCATCTCAAGCAACATCATGGTTTCGAATGTCCGCAGCGGTGCGCGAAGCAGTTGACCACCGAGCGACCGCCAAAGGTCTGTCCTGGTCAACTCAGGAAATCAGTTCCTGAGATTTAACGTCGATGCCCAGTCCATAGAACGGCCGGAGGCCTGGGACGAGGTCGGAATGTCCTGCCCCCGCGGCTAAATAAACACCGCCAAGTACCCGGCGCAACGGTCTGGCTCGGAACGATGACGTCTTGCACCGCAACATCGGTTTCTTCAAGGTAGGGCAACAACGGACATAGATGTCGTTGCTCGCCGATCTGACCGGAAGGTTAACAGCACGATGCCACTCATGACTCGACGATTGGGCGCCAGGAACCTGGCGCGCCCGGCACGGCGTCTCGGAGACCTGACTGCGATGTTTGCCCTGATTGCCAGGCCGCTCGTCTTTGGGATCGCCCTTTTGTTGGCTGGTCAGGCGCAGGCGCAGGCGCCGGCGACCGTCCCGCCTGAAAGGGTCAAACAGCTGCTCGAGCTTCTCGACGATCCGTCAGTGAAGGCCTGGGTGGCCGAACAGCGAAATCAGGACGCCGGATCAACGGGAGCGCCCGCCGAGAGAGGGGCTTCGCCGACCGACGCATCGTCCGGCGCTGTGGCCGCACCAGGCCAGATGAATACGATGGCATCCTCGACGCTCGATGGGATCAGGCATCATATCGAAAGAATCGTGCGAACTTTGCCCTTGCTGCCAGGCCAGTTCGCGCGCGTTCGGGCAGAGACGATGGAGGATATGTCCAGCAAGGGGCCTGCCGGCGTATTTGTGCTGATTGCAATGTTCATCGCTGCCGGCCTGGCACTCACTTGGGCAACATTCAAGCTCACCCGTCCATTTCGTCTTTGGATTATCGCGCAACTGAAGGATACGCCTGTTGGGCGAGCCAAGAAGATTGGTGGCCGCCTGCTTTATTCCAGCATGCTGATAGTCTCTTTCGCACTGGGCAGCGCCGGCGCGTTCATGTTGTTCGACTGGCCGATGCTTATCCGCGAGATTGTACTGACATTTCTGATGGCGGCAGTCGTTACATGGGGTGTGCGCATGTACGTCATGGCCATGCTCGTCCCTTCCTTCATGAACGTCGAGAACGCCGTCGAGGTTCGTGCTTTGCCGATCACCAACGAAGCGGCTGACCATTGGTCCTATTGGCTACCCCGGATCGTCGGCGTCTTCGCCTTCTTCGGCGCCGCGTTTATCCTCTTGCCAGGTCTCGGCATCGATCAGGACGGAATGATGGTCCTGTCACTGGGCGCCGATTTCGTGCTGCTGTTGCTCCTGCTGCTCGCCATTTGGCGTCGGCCAAGAACGCAGCGAGACGGTGCGCGCCACATCGGTCACACGGAAGCGACATGGCTATTGACTGCTTATTTCGTCGTCCTGTTCCTGCAGCGTATCGCTGGCCTTTATACATACTTCTGGTTCACCTTCGCCGCATTCTTCCTGCCTTTGGCAATCGTGGTGACGCAGCGCGGGGTTAATTTCGTTCTGCGGCCAGGTTCGGAAGATGTCGGCCGGCCCACGATCCCGGCGGTGACGATCGCTGTCATCGATCGCGGAATCCGAATGATTTTCATCCTGGCGGCGGCTTACCTTCTCGCACGTGTCTGGGGTCTGGACATGCAATCCATGCGGGACAGCGATACGACGACGACGTTCATATTGCGCGGCTTGATCAATGTCGTGGTCATTGCCCTCGCCGCCGACTTCGGCTGGTCGATCATCAAAGCTTTGATCGAACGAAAGCTGGGCATAGAAACACCGCACCCTGTGATCAGCGACGAGGACGTCCCGATCCTCGATCCGCAGCAGGCACGGCTGCACACGCTCTTGCCGATCCTCCAGAATATTCTGCTCGCATCGATCATCGTGATGGCGGTGCTTATGATGCTCGCCTCGCTGGGTATCCAGATCGGCCCATTGATCGCCGGCGCTGGCGTCGTCGGCGTCGCCGTGGGCTTTGGGGCACAAACCATTGTCAAGGACGTCATTTCAGGCGTGTTTTTTCTGCTCGATGATGCGTTCCGTGTTGGCGAATACATTTCATCGGGCAATTACAAGGGTACTGTGGAAAGCTTTTCGCTGCGCTCGGTGAAGCTGCGCCACCATCGTGGTCCGCTGTTCACGATACCTTTCGGTGAACTCGGGGCAGTCCAGAACCAGAGCCGTGACTGGGTTATCGACAAATTCAACATCACCGTTGGTTATGACACCGATATCGACTTCGCTCGCAAGCTGATCAAGCGGATCGGCCTCGAACTGGCGGAAGATCCCGAGTTCAAACACTGGGTGCTCGACCCGATCAAGATGCAGGGCGTACAGGAGTTCGGCGAATACGGCATCGTATTGAGGGTCAAGGCCACAACCAAGCCGGGAGGCGCCTTCGGTATGAAACGCAAATTCTATGTACGCCTCCGCCAGGTCTTCAAGGAGCAGGGCATCGAACTCCCATTTCCGACCGTCCAGGTCCAGGGGCTACAGAACCAACATGGGGCAGAGAATGCACCGTTGGAGATCACGCCCGAGTTGAAAATGGCCGTCGCGCAGTCGCACACTATTCGGCGCAGAAAAAAAGCTAGCACAACGGAATAGAAAAGCTGCGACACCTGCTGGTCACAGCGCGGCTTTCCGCGCATCGCCATGGCAGGGACACTCTTTTCGCCACGTAAGCAAAAGGCGCCCCGAAAGGCGCCTCTTAATCGCTTGATTCCCCTCAAGGAAACTGGAGCGGGTGAAGCGATTCGAACGCTCGACCCCAACCTTGGCAAGGTTGTGCTCTACCCCTGAGCTACACCCGCTCGCGCGGCTTTTGGGCCGCAAGCCGCGCCTATATGGCTGAAGAGCGCGGCGATTGCAACAGGGAATTCGCAGGCTTTTTGCTTCGCCGGCAATGCGGAGAAGCGCTCCTCGGGACGTCGCAAGGCAATCACCCCCGCGTTGCGCGACGGGCTTGTCTTGGCCGCATCATTGGCCGTAAACGGCGTTAGCCGAACAAGCCGTTGAAAGCGGGCCATCAGAAGAAAGACCGATGCCGAAGACCGAAGCCGAACTTTTCGCCTTTCTTGCCGGACTCGGGATCGAGGTATCGACGCGGCGGCATCCGCCGCTGTTCACGGTCGCCGATTCGCAGGCGCTGCGCGGCGAGATTGCCGGCGGCCACACCAAGAACCTGTTCCTCAAGGACAAGAAGGACAATTTCTTCCTGGTCAGCGTCGACGAGGAGGCGGTGGTCGATCTCAAGCAGATCCACCATCTGATCGGCGCTGCGGGGCGCGTGTCTTTCGGCCGGCCGGAGATGCTGATGGAGCTTCTCGGCGTCGTCCCGGGCGCGGTCACGGTGTTCGGGCTGATCAACGACACCGAGCGAAGGGTCAAGGTCGTGTTGGACGAGGAGCTGATGAGCCATGCGGTGGTCAATGCCCACCCGCTGACCAACGAAGCGACGACTTCCATCGCTGCCGCGGACCTGGTCAAATTCGTCGAGGCAACCGGACATGATGCTGTTATCTTGAAAGTCTCGGCATGATCGCCACATGGGTGACTGAAACCGGGTTCTAAAGAAGGATGTTGCGCCCGTCCCTTGGCCGGCGGCGCGACCGAAAGGCGACGAGATGAGTGATAGCAACCCCTTTGGCGGCCCATTTGGCAGCAATGGCGGCCGGTATGCCACCACCGTGCAATATGGCGGCACCGATGCCGCGCGTGAGAAGGTCGCGCTTGCGGAGGCGCCGGCCGACGTCATCAAGGACACAACGACCGCTGGATTTGCCGCTGACGTGATCCAGGAATCGCGTCACCAGCCGGTGCTGGTCGATTTCTGGGCGCCGTGGTGCGGCCCTTGCAAGCAATTGACGCCGCTGCTGGAGAAGGCGGTGAAAGCCGCCGGTGGCAAGGTCAAGCTGGTCAAGATGAATATCGACGACCATCCATCGATCGCCGGCCAGCTTGGCATCCAGTCGATACCGGCGGTCATTGCCTTCAAGGACGGCCAGCCGGTCGACGGCTTCATGGGCGCCATTCCCGAGAGTCAGATCACGCAATTCATCCAAAAGGTCGGCGGCAAGAACGGCGGTGCGCCGCAAGTTGCCGAGGCGCTGGCCGCGGCCGCCGAAGCGCGCGACGCCGGGGACGTGCAGACGGCGGCCGACATTTACGATGCCATCCTGGAACAGGCGCCGGAGACAATCGAGGCGATCGCTGGCTTGGGCGATCTGCTGTTCGAGGCCGGCGATGCCGAAGGTGCCGAGGCGGTGCTGGCGCGGGCGCCGGAAGCAAAGAAGGATGCGCCCCAGCTCGCCGCGCTGCGGGCCAAGATGGCGCTCGCCGCGCAAGCAGCAGTGCTCGGCAATCCGGCGGAACTGGAACGGCGGCTGGCCGAAAATCCCGGGGATCACCAGGCACGGTTCGAGCTTGCCATGATCCAGAACGCCAAGGGTGATCGCATGGCGGCGGCCGACAATCTGCTGGCGATCATCAAGGCCGACCGCTCGTGGAACGACGACGGCGCCAGAACCCAGTTGCTGCAGCTCTTCGAGGCATGGGGCATGACCGACGAAGCAACGCTGTCGGCACGGCGCAAACTGTCGTCGCTGCTGTTTTCCTGAGCCGGCGCAGACTGTTTTGTCGCGCGGGCTTGCGGTAGGCCGCGGCTGCGCCAGATTAGGTTTTCGGACGGCGTTCGATTTCAGGTTTCCGGTGTTGCGCCTTGTGCCGGCCGGGAGGAGACGGATTTTGTGCGCTTCCTGACAAAGCGATCGGAGGATTGAGGTGCAGGCGGGAAACGCGCATTACCGGCTCGCTGCGGACTTACCGTCGACCATGCCGATCTTTCCGCTTGAGGGCGCATTGCTGCTCCCGGGAGGCCGCATGCCGCTCAACATCTTCGAGCCGCGCTATCTGCAGATGGTCGACGAGGCGATCGCCGGGCCGCGGCTGATCGGCATGATCCAGCCCAGCCTTAACGGTGCGCTGCGTCCCGACGGCGAGCCGGAGCTCTGCAATGTCGGCTGCGCCGGGCGCATCATTGCGCTGTCCGAGAGCGGCGACGGCCGTTACCTGATTTCGCTGCAGGGCGTGTGCCGGTTCCGTATTGTCCAGGAGCTCACGGTCAAAACACCGTTCCGGCAGTGCCGGTTGGCACCCTTTCTCGCCGATCTCGACGAGGAGCAGGCAGACGCCGAGATCGACCGGCCGGCGCTGCTCAAAGCGTTTCGCGCCTATCTGCAGGCGAACGATCTGGAGGCCGACTGGGAAAGCGTCAGCCGCGCCGAAAACGCCATGCTGGTCAACGCACTGTCGATGATGGCGCCCTACGGGCCGGCCGAGAAACAGGCGCTGCTCGAAGCGGCCGATCTGAAGACACGCGCCGAGACCCTGATCGCCATCACCGAAATGGCGCTGGCGCGCGACAATGAGGATTTCGGTTCGAGTTTGCAGTAGGCTCTTGCCTTCTCCCCTTGTGGGAGAAGGTGTGTCGGCACGCAGCGCCGAGACGGTTGAGGGGTGTTGGAAGGATCGCCGTCGGTGCCAAGCTGGAACACCCCTGATCCGACCGAGCTTCGCTCGGCCACCTTCTCCAACAAGGGGACAAGGGGAAGTTCGCGCTCGAACCCTTAACCGATTGCCTTGTGGAAAGGATGGATCGAATGGCGGATGGACGTGACGGGAACAGGACTGTCGACCCCAAGCTGCTGGAACTCTTGGCCTGCCCGCTGACCAAGGGGCCGCTTGCCTGGGATCCGGAACGCGGCGAGCTTATCTCGCGGGTGGCAAAGCTTGCCTATCCGGTGCGGGACGGCATTCCGATCATGCTGCCATCGGAAGCGCGTGTCATCACCATAGATGATGCCATGCCACCGCCGCCGCGCCTGGGTGGAACACCCTGAGTGCTGCGGTTCAGAGCCGCTCCGTCGCGATCTTTCGCGCCTCTATTGAAAATTGCGCCCTTTGGGCATGACCTTCTCTGCCTTTCCCAATAGTTCCGTTTGCGCGATGCTGCCAGGCTGAGCCTCGTCTGCACTGTCCGCAGGCCTTGCCTGCTCAAGCAGCACCGACAGCCACGGCGTCAGATCCTCGACCTTCTCGGCGACGATATGGATGACGTCCGATTCCGATTGCAGCTTGCCGGTGACGCGGATGAGACGCGCGCCCATGACGATGGGGCGGAAGCGGTCAAAAGTCCTTTCCCAGAAAATGATGTTGGCGACCGCATTCTCGTCTTCCAGCGTCAGGAAAATCGCCTTGCCATTGCCCGGCCGCTGCCGCACCAGCACGAGGCCGGCGACCGAAACGCGCCGGCCGTCCCGCACCTGGCCGAGCCGCACATTGGGCGTGACGCCGGAACGATCCAGCCTTTGACGCAGGAAGGCGACCGGGTGCGCCTTCAGCGACAGGCCAAGCGAGCGGTAGTCGTGGACGACGTGCTCGCCGAGCGGCATTGTCGGGAGCGTGGTTTGGGGCTCGAGGTCGCGAAAGCGGATCGCCGGCTGGTCGAACAGCGGCAGCTTTTCGGCGGCACTCTTGCCGTCGAGCGCGCGGACCGCCCATAGAGCGTCGCGACGGTTCAATCCAAGCGACCGGAAAGCGTCGGCCTGCGCCAGTTTTTCGATCTCGTCGACGTTGAGGCCCGAGCGCAGCCAGACGTCGCGTACGGATGCATAGCCGGCGCCGCGCCGAGACACAAACGCTTCCATGCGCTCCTTCGACAGGCCCTTGACCTGGCGAAAGCCGAGCCGGACGGCATGGCTGGTCCGGATGACGCCGCGCATCTGGGCATGGCGGTCAAGGATACGATCCGGATCGAAAGGCGATTTCTCCAAGGCGCAATCCCAGCCGGAAAAATTGACATCGACCTCGCGGATCTCGACGCCGTGGTCATGCGCGTCGCGGACAAGCTGGGCCGGCTGGTAAAACCCCATCGGCTGGGAATTCAGGATCGCGGCGCAGAACACGTCGGGATAGAAGGTCTTGAACCAGCAGGAGGCATAGACCAGCAGGGCGAAGGAGGCGGCGTGGCTCTCGGGAAAGCCGTATTCGCCAAAACCCTCGATCTGCTTGAAGCAGCGCTCGGCGAAGTCTTTTTCGTAGCCCTTGGCGACCATGCCGTCGACCATTCTCTTGCGGTAATTGCCGATCGTGCCGGTGCGCTTGAATGTCGCCATGGCGCGGCGCAGTTCATCGGCCTCGCCCGGCCTGAAGCCGCCAGCAACGATGGCGATCTTCATCGCCTGCTCCTGGAACAGCGGCACGCCCAGCGTCCTGCCGAGTATTTTTTCCAGTTCCGGCTTGGGATATTCGGGTTTTTCCTTGCCTTGCCGGCGGCGCAGATAAGGGTGGACCATGTCGCCTTGGATCGGGCCGGGCCGCACGATCGCCACCTCGATGACGAGGTCGTAAAAGCTTTTCGGCCGCAGCCGCGGCAGCATCGACATTTGCGCGCGCGATTCGATCTGGAAGACGCCGATCGTGTCGGCACGGCAGATCATGTCGTAGACATGCCTGTCCTCGGCAGGCAGAGTGGCCAGCACATAGGGCAGGCCGTACGCGTCCCGCGCCTGCGGATAATGATCCTGGAGCAGGGTGAAGGCGCGCTGCAGGCAGGTCAGCATGCCGAGCGCCAGCACGTCCACTTTAAGGATTTTCACCGCGTCGAGATCGTCCTTGTCCCACTCGACCATCTTGCGCTCGTCCATCGCCGTCTTGACGATGGGCACGATCTCGTCGAGCCGGTCCCGGGTGATGACGAAACCGCCGACATGCTGCGACAAATGACGGGGAAAGCCCATGATCTCGTTGGCGCATTCGATCACATGCCTTGTCGATGGATCGGTCTGATCGAGGCCGCCGGCCTTTGTCTCCTTTTCGCCGAGCTCCGAGGTCGACCAGCCCCAGATCGAACTGGACAGCGCGCCCCGGACGTCGTCCGACAGGCCCATCGCCTTGGCCACTTCGCGCATCGCCGAGCGCCCCCGGTAGCTGACGACGGCGGCGGCCAGCGCGGTGCGCTTGGTGCTGTATTTGGAATAGATGTACTGGATGACCTCCTCGCGCTTTTCATGCTCAAAATCGACGTCGATGTCGGGGGGCTCGTTTCTTTCCTCGGAAATGAAGCGCTCGAAAAGCGTTTCGATCCTGTCCGGGCCGACTTCAGTGATGCCAATGCAGAAGCAGACGATCGAGTTGGCGGCAGAGCCGCGCCCCTGGCAGAGAATGTTCTGGCTGCGAGCGAATTTGACGATGTCGTGGACAGTCAGGAAATAGCGCGCGTAGTTCAGGCGCTCGATCAGAGCGAGCTCCTCCTCGATGCGCTGCGTCACAAAAGCGGGCACGCCCGAGGGGTAGCGGATGGCAGCTCCCTCCTTGGCCAGCCTTTCCAGTTCGGCCTGCGGCCCAAGACCCGATTCCGTCGGCTCGTCGGGATAGTTGTATTGCAGGTCACTGAGCGAGAAGGTCAGCTCGCCGGCAAAACGCAGCGTTTCCGCCAGCGCTTGCGGATGCCTGCGGAAAAGCCGTGCCATCTCCAGCGGCGGCTTTAAGTGACGCTCGGCATTGGCCGCCAGCTCCAGCCCCACCTCAGCGACGGGCACATTGAGGCGGATCGCCGTCAGCACGTCCTGCAGCGGGCGTCGTTCCGACGTATGGTAGAGAACATCGTTGGTCGCCATCAACGGGATGCCGGCCAGATCCGCCATCGCCGCCGCCTGCTCGATACGGAAGCGGTCGTTGCCGCGGTAATCCGGCGAAACCGCAAGCCGCAGGTTTTCACCGAAACGATCCTTGAGCCGGCTAAGGAGTGCGAGGCTGGTTTCCGCGTCCGCCGACAGATCCGGCAGTATGGCGAGCGACAGGAGATCGCCCCATTCGAGAAGATCGCTCTGTTTGAGGAGCGTCGCCCCTTTTTCGTTCTCGTCACGCAGATTGGCCTGTGTCAGCATGCGGCAGAGATGCCCCCAGCCCTTGCGGTCCTGCGGGTAGGCGAGGATGTCCGGCGTGCCGTCGCAAAAAACCAGGCGGCAGCCGGGATGATAGGAAACACCCTCCACCTTGGCCTGCTGCCAGGCGCGCACCACGCCCGCCACCGTGTTGCGGTCGGCGAGACCGATCGCCGAAAACCCCAGGAATTTTGCCGCGACCACCAACTCCTCCGGTTTCGAGGCACCGCGCAGAAACGAGAAGTTCGACTGGATGCCGAATTCGGCATAGGGGTTGGCCGTCAGCGCATTCATGCGAAGATCCCATGCATGAACCAGCGCGGCGAGGGCTGCGAGGCGCCGTAAAGGCCCTGGCGATAGAGCCAGTAACGGCGGCCGTCGGCATCCTCGATGCGGAAATAATCCCGGGTCGGGGCATCTTCTCGTCCCGCCGCCCCTCGCCACCATTCCGGCGCGATGCGCTCCGGCCCTTCGGCGCGCGCGACCCGGTAGAGCGCGCGCCGCCAGCGGAAGTTCAAAGGCGGGCCTTCCGGCATTTCGGTGGCCGGCACCTCGATCGGCTCGGGCGAACGGAAAAGCCGGATCGGCCGTTCCGGCTGGAAGACGGTCGTGGGAGCGTCCTTCGCCTTGTCCGGCTGCTTCGGCGGCGAGCTTCTCTGCGGCGCCTCCGTGAAGGGAAGGGTAGCGACGGCGCGCTCCGGCAAATGGCTCTCGACGGCGACCGGCTTCAAGACCGCGCCTTCGCCGAGCCGGGCGCGAATGCGGTCGGCAAAAAGCGCGATATCGGCACCGTCGTCGCTCGTCTCGCCGGCAAGGTCGGCCTGCTGCATGTCGAAGGCGGCGGCGGTCAGCACCGAAAGGCGCACGAGATCGAAGCCATAGCCGGCGTCGATATCCTGTTCGAGCGCGGCAAGCCTTTCGTGGAACAATTTCTGGATCAGCCGCGGCTCGCGCAGAGGCCGCGAGGTGCCGACGGCGATGCGGCTGACGCCGCCATCGACGCGGAAAAGCAGCAGCGCCAGCCGCCTTGCGCCTTCGCCGCGACGCTCGAGGTCGCTCTTCAAGGTGGTCGCCAGCATGCCGGCCAGCCGCTCGATGTCCTCGGTCAGCATGATCGGCTCGGCAAGGTGACGCTCGACCGAAAGCGGTGCCACCGGCAGGCGCGGCGACACGGCCTCCTCGAGGCGGCCAAGCGCCTGGTCGAGGCGCAAGAGCAGCGATGCGCCGAAGCGGCGGGCCAGCGGCGCGCGCGGTGCCGCCATGACGGCGCCCGCCGTGCGCAGGCCGACGCTTTCGAGGCTGGCGCGTACCTCCGGGTCGATGCGCAGCGCCGCCAGCGGCAAGGGCGCGAGAAGCGCTTCCTCCTCACCATCGGGCACGATGCGGTCGCCAGCAAACCGCGCCGCCGCCCAGGCAGCACCAGGCGTGGCGGCAAGCCCGGCGCGGACATCGAAGCCCTGATGGAAAAAACGCGACAGGATATCGTCCAGCATCGAGCGTTCGCCGCCGAAAAGATGGGTGCAGCCGGTGACGTCGAGATAGAGGCCGTCGGTCCCGTCAAGCGCCACCAGCGGGGTATAGCGGTCGCACCAGTCGGCGAGGCCTTCGAGCAGGCGCCGGTCGGCCTCCGGATCGGCCTCCACGATGTCGATCGAGGGATGCATGGCGCGTGCGTCGGCTATGCCCATGCCGCGCTTCAGATTAAGCGCCTCGGCCCGCTCGTCGAGGGCGGCGATGCGCTGGGCATTCCGGTCGCGGTGACTGATCACCAGCGGCAGGTGATCCGACGGCCGGGAACGCCAGGACCGCCCCAGACGCTGCCGCAGGATCCTCTCGGCGGCGAGATGCGGAAACCACAGGGATAGGATTCTTTGGCCGTTCTGGGGTCCATTCCTGAGACCTTCCTTGCTCGCCCCGTCTTTCTTCGAATATGCGTTCATCGGGGTTCCACTCCAGTGTGAATTTTCCGGGCAAGGCCGTGCGGCTCTTGCCGATGGCGACGGTGAAGGCGGGTCGGCCGATCGAGCCGGCGAGCGGCCCGGCAAGCGTCTTACGCGTTGCCGCCGGTGCCGTCGACAGGATGAGGCGGACGGGCGCTGCCGTCGGTTCGGGCTCGCCGGCCTGGCGCAGCAGGAACAGCGGCCGGCCCGCACTCTGCGCGCGGGCGTGCAACCGCCGCGTCGCGGTGAGGTCAAGCCGCTGCGGGCTGCCGCGGATTTCGAGGATGACGGCGGCCAGCGCCGTCATCCGGGCAGCCTCCTCGGCGATCCACAGCGCATCGAGCAGCCTTGGCGCCTCGGAAAACAGCAATTGCTCCGGCTCGATGCCGAAGAAGGCGTGAAGCCCCCTGGCATAGGGAAAGCCGGCCTCGCGGAAAACCTCGGATGTGCCGATCCACAGCACCGGCAATCGCGGCCCCTGGCTGAGGATCAGGCTGACGAGCGACAAGGCAAAACCGGCAACGGCCCCGGCATCGCGGGTCGCGGCGCCATGAAACTCGCTCACCGCCGCCTTCGGCAGGCCGCCGCTCAGCGCAGCATCGAGGCGCTCGGCGCCGGTGCGCAAAAACGCATCGGGCGGCGCCACGACGAGGCCGCGCCGGACAATGGTCAGATTCCGAGCGGGTGTCGGATGCCGAGAGGGTGTCAGACTCTGACGAGGGACATCCGCGTCAAACGACGAACTGGCCGGCGCCTCCAGGCGCTCGGGCAAGGTCCCTTCGATCTTCGCGATCTGGCGGCGCAGGGCAAAAACAGTCTCCCGCGCCACGGCGCTTGTCGCCATGACGGTCAGCTTCCACTCACAATTGTTCCTGTTATGTTCCATATAGATTCCAGAGGGAGGATGAAGAGTCAAGCGGAGTCATGGGGAATTTATTCCTGCCCGATTTTAGCGGGCCGTTCACGAAACAGGAACTGCCCGTGAGTTATCGACCCGGCCGCTTCCGGGCCATCCCTAAAACCAGCCAGACGATCATGACGCCTATGATTGGCGCCGACAAGCATCCGAAGCAGGCTGACCAACTCGGAATTCCTGCCGAGATAACTGGTCAAGACCACCAGCACCAAAAGAAGCAGTGCGCCAAACACTCCACAAATTGCAGCGCTTCTGACGAATTGGTTGCTGAATGGCATTTGAACACTCGACTCTGACAGAACGATGGAGGTTCGGCTTCGGGTATGGCGGCGTCCATCATCTCGCAAAGGCCATCCCTAGACCAGAGCGGATGACAGATTGCGCCCTTGAATCTGCCGCGTCATTTGCCGAGTCCGGCCTGAAAGCCTATATGCCGGGATCAAAGGACAAAGCATGGCTCGCATCTACCAAACACGCATCTGGCACGACCAGCTTTCGCCAACGATGGAGGAAATCGAGCTCCTGGCGCTGGAGGCCTATGCCCATCTGCCGGAGGACTTTCGCAAGTTGACCGGCGAGATCGTCATTCAGATCGCCGAATTCCCGACCGACGAGATCATGGACGACCTTTCGCTGGAAACGCCCTTCGACCTGCTCGGCCTGTTCGAGGGGCGCGGCATCGCCGAGCGCTGGAATCCGCAGACCGGCGAGGGGCCGAACCGCATCACCCTCTATCGTCGCGCCATCCTCGACTACTGGGCCGAGAACGAGGAAACGCTGGGCGACATCGTCACCCATGTGCTGATCCACGAGATCGGCCACCATTTCGGCCTGTCGGACGACGATATGGAGAAGATCGAAGAGGCAGCAGAGTGAGCGACCCCGCTCCTCGTCATCCTGGGGCGGAGCAAGGAGCGAAGCGACGCGGCGCAGACCCCAGGATCCATGCCGTGATAGTGATGCAGTGCGCCGGCGGTGCAGAACCGAACGCTCATCATCCCGTTCTGGGTAACGGGGCTATCCCGATCGGTGGTAGATCACACTAATCCTGATCCGCCGTGCCCTTCGGCAGAGGTAACGGCATGGATCCTAGGGTACTCCGCGACGTCGCTTCGCGACTGCTACGCCCTAGGATGACGAAGGACGAGCGCTTCAGCGAACCTCCCTACCAATCGCTGAGCTTGGTGTCGGGGCCGTATTCCTGGCCCTCGATGTCCTTCACCACGGCCTGGCCGCAGCGCATGGTCTTGGCTTCCTGGTCATAGGCATAGGTCGGCGAGCCGAACAGGTGCCAGCCCTTGTTCAACGCCGCCGTCACCTTGTGGCAGAAGCTGGAATCGTCCGGACCGGACAGAAAACGGTAGAGTTTCATTCTTCAATCCTGTCGTCAGTTGCGTTAGTCATGCGCGAACAGCGGCGGCCTTCGCCAGCAGTTTTTCGGCCTGCGCCAGATGCAGCCGCTCGACCATCTTGCCGTTCAGCGCAACTACCGCCCTACCGGTATTTTGGGCGAGCGCGAAGGCATCCTTGACCGCGCGCGCTTCGGCTATTGCTTCGGGCGACGGTGCAAAGGCGCGGTTCGCGGCTTCGATCTGAGCCGGATGGATCAGCGACTTGCCGTCAAAACCCATGGCGGCCGCTTCCGTGCACTCGCGCGCAAACCCGTCCATATCGCGAAAATCATTGAAGACGCCATCGAGCAGGTCGAGGCCGCCGGCGCGCGCGGCGAGCACCATCTGCATCAGCCATGGAACGAGATAACGCCGGTCGGGCGTGGCGAGAATGCCGGTGTCCTTGACCAGGTCGTTCGTTCCGGCAACGAAACAAACCAGGCGAGAGCCCGGATCGCGGCCGAGCTCGGCAATCGGCCCGATGTTGAGCAGCGCCTTGGGCGTCTCGATCATCGCCCATAGCTTGACTTCGTCGGCGATAAAATTGTCGTCGAGCACGTCGCCGGCCTCGAGAATGTCGCGCGGCGTGTCGACCTTGGGCAGCAGGATGGCGTCGGGCGAGCATTTTGCCGCGGCCAGCAGGTCGGCGCCGCCCCACTCGCTCGACAGCGCATTGATGCGCACGACCATCTCGCAGCGCCGGTTGGAATGGCCGGCGAAAATCGCCACCAGCTTTTCGCGCGCGGAAGGCTTGTCGGCCGGGGCGACGGCGTCCTCGAGATCGATGACGACGGTATCGCAGGCCAGCGATTGGATCTTGGCCAGCGCCTTGTCGTTCGAAGCCGGGACGTAAAGCACCGAGCGGCGCGGGCGGTAGCTTTCGGTGGTCATCTCCGATCTATGCCGTCTGCAGCCGGCCGAGGCAAGCCGTGCATAAAAACTGCACGCAACTTCGGAAAATCTCCTCGTCTCCGCCCCGCTTGCCACCCGACCGGATGCGACAAGGGCGGCATGCAAGAGCAAACGAACTCTCGTTGGTCCCTGCCGTACCGGCTTCGCCGCGAAAGCTGGTGGCTCGTCGATCCGCCCCGGACTTCGGTAAACCTCCTCCCTTTCGTCCGGAAATCCCCGCCCACCGGCCGCATCAAAGCCGCCGAGAAAGCCCGATCATGATAGTATTCCTCCCGGCGGCGCCGAGCTATTGCAACCGCTTCGGCGTTGCCGTCCTGCTCGTCGCGCTGGCCGATTTTTTCTTCTATGGCCAACCGGCGGGCATCACGCTTTTCCTGTTCGGCGTTGCGATTGCCGCGGCGAGCATGGCTCTCCATCCTCTCGGCTCCTTCAACGATGGCAAATTCTGGTTCAAGCCGGTTGCGCTGCTCATGGCGCTGCTGCCGCTTGTGGAAAATGTCAGCGCACTGTCCGTCTCGATCGCGCTGGCGGGGCTGGCCATCTTCGCGCTTTCACTGGCCGGACGGTTGCGGCGCGGCCTTGCCCGTATTGCCGGCCAACTCTCGCTGTTCCTGGTTGCAACGCCATTTCGGCTCGTTCTTGATTTCTTCCGCTGGCGCACGGCGGCGCGGCGGCTTGGCCGGCGGCGCGTGCGCCTTGCGGCGATCGCCGTCTGGGTCATGCCGCTGGGCCTCGGCGCAGTGTTCCTCGCGCTGTTCGGCGCCGCCAATCCCGTCATCGAATACTGGTTTTCGCTGATTGATCTCTTCGCCCTGCTCAACCTCATGCAGTTGCCGCGTCTTGCCTTCTGGCTATTCGCGCTCGCCGGCGTATGGGCCTTTCTGCGGCCGCGCCTGCCGCGGCTTCTCCGGCATATTCCCCGGTTGGGAACGCCTGCCAGCACACCGACGAGGCCAGCCATAAGTCCCACGATCGAAGACATCGTCTTCGGCAAGGCCGCTATCCTCCGCGCGCTCGTCGTCTTCAACATCCTGTTCGCGGTGCAGAGCGCACTCGACGCCACCTATCTGTGGGGCGGCATCGCGCTTCCCGACGGGCTGACCTATGCCGCCTACGCGCATCGCGGCGCCTATCCGCTGATCGTCACGGCGCTGCTGGCCGCCGGCTTCGTGCTGGCGGCGCTGCGGCCGGGAAGCGCGACCTCCGGCGATCCGCTCATCCGCCGGCTGGTTTATGCCTGGGTGGCGCAGAACATCCTCCTGGTGATCTCGTCGATCCTGCGGCTCGATCTCTATATCGGTATCTATGCGCTGACCTATTGGCGTGTCGCTGCGTTCGTCTGGATGGGGCTGGTGGCGGCGGGCCTTGTCCTGATCATGGCCCGCATCGCGCGCGAAAAGTCCAACGAATGGCTGCTTGCCGCCAATCTTCTGACGCTATCGGCGACGCTCTATGCTTGCTCGTTCATCAACTTTGCCGCGCTGATCGCCAACTACAATGTCGACCATTGCTTCGAAATGACCGGCCAAGGCACCCAGCTCGACGTCTGGTACTTGCGCTCGCTCGGACCCGGCGCCTTGCCGGCGCTCGATCGCTTCGTCCAGCACCAGAGCAGGACGGTTTCCGCGGAGGATGCCTCCATCCGCGAACTCGCCGGCTGGTATGCACAGGACGAAGCACGCTTCCGCGCCGGCCAGGAGAACTGGCGGGGCTGGAGCTTTCGTGACTGGCGGCTCAACCGCGCCCTCGACAGGCGTGGCCCGTTCGTGGTTCCTCCGATGTCCGAACCCTTCATGCCGGGCCGCTGATTTGATGCCGCACCACATACTGGTCGCCGACGACGACCCGCACATTCGCGAAATCATCTGCTTCGCGCTGGAAAAGGCCGGCATGAAAACGCTGGCGGTGCCGGACGGCGCGGCTGCCTTGCAGGCGATAGAGCGCCATGCGCCCGATCTCGTCGTGCTCGACATCGGCATGCCGGAAATGGACGGGCTGGAAGTGTGCCGGCGGCTGCGCCACACATCCGACCTGCCGGTGCTGTTCCTGTCCGCGCGGGATGAAGAGATCGACCGCGTGCTCGGGCTGGAGATGGGCGGCGATGATTATGTCACCAAGCCGTTCAGCCCGCGCGAGCTGGTCGCCCGCGTCAACGTCATTCTGCGCCGCGCTCGGCCCACGCCGGAACCAGCCGACGACCGGCAATTCTCGCATGGCAGACTGTTGCTGGTTCCGGCAAGCCATACAGCCAGCTTCGACGGCAAGCCGCTGGCGCTGACGTCGATCGAATTCGCGATCCTGAAAGGCTTTTTGGCGCGGCCGGCGCATGTGCTTGGCCGCGACATGGTGATGGCCAACGCCTATGCGGCCAATATCCATGTCGCAGACCGCACCGTCGACAGCCACATCCGCAATATCCGCGCCAAGCTGGCGGCCGTCGGCTGCGTCGATGCGATCGAGACCGTGCACGGCGTCGGTTTTCGGCTGGGCGGATGCGGCGCGTGAGCGCCCAAGAACTGATTGGCAGCAAATGGCGGCCTCGCCTCGCCACGGTCGTCATCGCCATCCTGATCATGGTGATGGCGCTGCCGCTGGCCGGCCTGTTTTTCTTCCGGCTCTACGAGAACCAGCTGATCCGGCAAACCGAGGCCGAGCTGATCGCCCAAGGCGCCGCCCTTGGCGCGATCTATGCGCAAGAGGTTCGCGAGGCCGGCATTGCCCCGGAAAAGCTAGGCGCACCCGTGCCTTCACCCAACACCAGCGATCGGGCCTCTCCCTACCAGCCGATCGAACCGGGCCTCGATCTTGCGTCCGACGGGATCCTGCCGACCCGGCCCGCGGCCACCGCGGCCAGCGCCGATCCCGCGTTCGCTTCAATCGGCGCACGCCTGTCGGGCATTCTTGCCGAGACGCAGAAGACCACGCTCGCCGGCTTCCGGCTGCTCGATCCCAGAGGCGTGGTCATCGCCGGCCGTGAGGAGGCCGGCCTGTCGCTCGCGGCTGTCGAAGAGGTTCGCGCAGCGCTTGCCGGCCGCTACGCCAGCGCGCTCAGGCTGCGGGTTCCCGACCAGCCGTCGCCGCCGCTCTATTCGGTCAGCCGCGGCACCAAGGTTCGCGTCTTTGTCGCCATGCCGGTTGCGGTCTCCGGCAAGGTCGCCGGCGTCGTCTATCTGTCGCGGACGCCGAACAACATCGTCAAGCATCTCTATGGCGAGCGCGGCAAGGTGGCGCTGGCGGCAATCGCCATCCTCGGCGGCGCGCTGCTGATCGGGCTGGTCTTCCTGCGCGCCGTCAGCCGTCCGATCTATGCGCTGATGGAACGCACGAAACGCATCGCCGCCGGCGACCGCGCGGCGATCAGGCCGCTCGATCACCACGGCACGCGCGAAATGGGTGAACTCTCTGCTGCTTTCCTCGACATGGCCGAAAAGCTGCACGCACGCTCCGACGGCATCCAGACCTTTGCCACCCACGTCTCGCACGAGCTCAAATCGCCGCTGACGGCGATCCAGGGGGCCGCCGAACTGCTGCGCGATTCGGGCAGCGCGATGGACGAGGCCGAGCGGCGGCGTTTTTCGGACAATATCGTCACCGATGCCGGCCGGCTCAACCTTCTGGTGCGCCGCCTGCTCGACCTGGCGCGCGCCGAAAATCTCGAACCGAGCGGCGAAAACACGTCGCTCACTGCTGCACTGGCGCTGCTGCCGGCCGACGACAGGCTGGCGGTGCGCGTCGAGGCGGGCACCGAGATCGGGCTGCGCATATCGGCCGAAAACGCTGCGATCGTGCTGGCCAATCTCATCGACAATTCGGCGCGGCACGGCGCGACGCTGGTATCGGTCACAGCCGCAAAAGCGGACGGCAAGGCCACCATCGTGGTCGCTGACGACGGCGCCGGCATTTCGCCCAGCAACCGAGGCCGCATCTTCGAGCCGTTCTTCACCACGCGCCGCGATTCCGGCGGCACCGGCATGGGCCTCGGCATCGTGCTGGCCCTCCTGAAAGCGCATGATGGCACGATCCGGCTGGTTGACTCGGCGAGCGGCACGCGCTTCGAGATCATCCTGCCGGCGGCGTGACTCGGCGATTCAGACCGGAAGGGCGAAAAGGTGCATTACGACATCGTCATCATCGGCGGAGCCATCGTCGGCTCGTCGGTTGCCTATTACCTGCGCAAGGAAGGGTTTTCGGGCTCGATCGCGCTTGTCGAGCGCGACCCGCAATTTTCCCGCGCCGCGACCACGCTGTCCTGCGCCTCAATCCGCCAGCAGTTCTCGATCCCGGAAAACATCCGGCTGTCGCAATTCACGCTGAAACTGTTCCGGCGGCTCAGGGAAGAGTTTGGCGCGGACGCCGATATCGGCTTTCGCGAAGGCGGCTACCTCATCCTTGCCGGCGAGAACGGGCTGCCGATCCTGCGGGCCAACCACGAGGCGCAGATGGCCGAGGGCGCCGACATCGTGCTCGAGGATGCCGAGGCGCTCGTCCGCCGCTTTCCGTGGCTGTCGGTCGAGGGCATTTCCGCCGGCGCCTATGGCCGCAGCGGCGAAGGCTGGTTCGACGCGCATGCGATGCTGATGCTGTTCCGCAAGGCACTGCGAAGCAAGAACATTGATTTCATCACAGCGTCGGTGACCGGTATCGAGCGGCAGGGGAAGCGCGTCGCCGGTGTGACCCTCGACAATGGCGAGCGGCTCGAGGCCGGCACCGTCGTTAACGCCGCCGGGCCGAATGCCGGCAAGGTGGCAGCAATGGCCGGGCTGGCGCTGCCGGTGGAGCCGCGCAAGCGCAATGTCTTCGTCTTCGAGGCGCGCGAAAAATATGACGACATGCCGCTGCTGGTCGACCCGAGCGGCATCTATGTCCGGCCGGAGGGCTCGGTCTACATCACCGGCGGCGCCGAGCCGGAAGAGGGCGAAGGACCGGCCGACCCCGCCGACTTCGACCCCGACTGGCCGCTGTTCGAAGAGGTGATCTGGCCGGTGCTGGCGACCCGCATTCCGGCCTTCGAGGCGATCAAGCCGACGCGCGCCTGGGTCGGCCATTACGACTACAATACGCTCGACCAGAACGCGGTGATCGGCCCGCACCCGGAGGTCGGCAATTTCCTCTTCGCCAACGGGTTTTCCGGTCACGGCTTGCAGCAGGCTCCGGCGGTCGGCAAGGCGCTGGCCGAACTGATAGTACATGGCGGCTATCGCACGGTGGATTGCTCGGCGTTCGGGTACAGCCGGATCGCCGACGGGCGGCCGTTTCGGGAATTGAATGTAATTTAACGCTGGCGCGAAGGGATGCTACCGTTGCTTGGTGGATTGAGCCGCCACCAAGCCGCCCGTACCAAGATACGCCTGAAGCCAGCCCAGCACCCGGGCCCAGCCTTCGGCATGCTTCGTTGCGGCAGCAGCGAGGCCGGCGAAGCCGCCATGGCAGATGGTGACGCGTGTGCCGCCGGCGATCGGCTCCAGCAGCCAGGCGACTTTGGTTTCGCGGCGGCCAAGCGTCGGATGGTCCCAGTCGTATCTCCGCGTCTGCACGATCCGGCGCGGCTCTTCGATCTCCAGGAATTCGCCGCTGGCGGGCAGGTGTCTGCCGGCCGCCGTCTCGACGGTGACGCTCCAGCGGCCGCCGACGCGGAGGTCGGCCGCCCATCCGGTCATCCGGTAGGTCCTGGCGGACCCCCACCAGCGCTCGACCTCGTGTGTAACGAGCGCGTCAAATATCCGCTCGGGCGGCGCGCGAACATCGGCGCTCGCCATGACGGTCTCGCCATTGGTCATGCTGTGCACCGCGGAACCGTGCATCACCTGTCCTCCAGAAGGTTTCGCTATCGAAACGACCTCAAGCTTTCGACGCCGGGCGCGACAGGCCTTTGCCGGTTTCGAGCAGGCTCTTCAGGCTGGACAGGATGAGCGGCCAGCCGTTCGCCACATGGCCAAGCAGCTTGTGCGGTCCATCGGCTTCGTGTGTGATGGCGAGCTTCATCATCTCGCCCTCCTGCTCGAGGGCGAAGATGCAGCGTGTGTAGCCGTCCGCCTTGACCTCGGGCATGAACTCGTTGCGCCATTTGAGCACGATGCGCTTGGGTGGATCGATCTCGAGGACCTCGCCGCTGTCGGTGACGCGGCCGTCGGTGTAAACCATCTTCCACGCCGAACCTTGTTTCCAGTCGCTTAGCATCTGAGCGCCGAGGAAATATTGCCGCTGGAACTCCGGCTCGGTCAGTGCTTGCCAGAGTTTTTCGGGCGAGGTGCGGATGTAGGTGACATAAACGAAAATGTTGCTCATCAGTCTTCCCTTTCGAGACGTTTCTTCAAATCGCCGAGGGCGCCCAGTCGCCCCCGCTCGAATTTGCCGATCCAGCGTTCGGCGATCTCGTTGATGGGAACGGGATTCAGATAATGTTGCTTCTCGCGTCCCTTGCGGATGGTGGCGACGAGGTTTGCTTCTTCCAGGATCGCCAGATGCTTGGTCACCGCCTGGCGCGTCATGTCCATCTCACCGCACAGCGCGTTCAGCGTCTGTCCGTTCCTGGCATGAAGGCTGTCCAGCAATCGCCGGCGTGTCGGGTCGGCCAAGGCGCGAAAGACGGCATCCATGCTCATGACTCTAATATGCAACCATTTGGTTGCATGTCAAGGGGCAGAACCCTAGCCAAGAATGCGCGGGTTGAGGTCGCTGGGAGTGGATTTCAGCGTTTGCGGCCGAACCAGAATGCGTTAGGCATGCGCTCCATGCCGATACGCTCATAGAAGCCGACGGCGTCGGGCATGGAGATCAGGCTGATGGCAACGGAAGGTCCGAGTTGCCGGCGTGCGTCATCCATCAGGCCCTTTCCGATACCCAGCCCTTGCGCCGATGCAGAAACTGCGAGCTCGGAGATGTAGCAGACCCAGGAAAAGTCGGTGATGCCGCGAGCGACACCAACCAGCGGCTTGCCCGGTGCATCGATCCGCGCGGTGAGCACCAGGTCGGCACTCGTGAGCATCGCCTTCAAACGGGCATGATCATCGACGGGCCGTGTCTCGCCGAGGCCGGATTCCACCAGAACGCGGCGGAACTCGGCGATGCCGAGGCCCGGTTCGCTGGCGTAAAGGATCGTGGATCGCGTTGTCATGTCGACAAAAGTGCACCATGGGCTGGTGGTTTTGAAGCCGTTTTGTACCGATTTTGTGTTTCGATCGACGACGGAAGTCCAAAAACAGCCGCCTTTTATTTGCCCGCGGCATTGTGTAAACCGGGCGCCAGCAATTCCCCGCAACGAGAAGAAGACGGGCAAGAACCATGGAAAAATTCACCAAGCTCACCGGTGTCGCCGCGCCGATGCCGATTGTCAATGTCGACACCGACATGATCATCCCCAAGGATTATCTCAAGACGATCAAGCGCACCGGACTCGGCACCGGCCTGTTCGCCGAAATGCGTTACAAGGACGACGGCTCGGAAAACCCGGACTTCGTGCTCAACAAGCCGGCCTACCGCAAGGCGCAGATCCTGGTCGCCGGCGACAATTTCGGCTGCGGCTCGAGCCGGGAACATGCGCCGTGGGCGCTGCTCGATTTCGGCATCCGCTGCGTCATCTCGACCTCGTTCGCCGACATTTTCTACAATAACTGCTTCAAGAACGGCATCTTGCCGATCACCGTCAGCCCGGAAAACCTGGAGAAGCTGATGGACGATGCCTCGCGCGGTTCCAACGCGACGCTGTCGGTCGATCTCGAAGCCAAGGAAATCCGCGGGCCGGACGGCGGCGTGGTCAAGTTCGACCTCGACGAATTCAAGCGCCACTGCCTCTTGAACGGCCTCGACGATATCGGCCTGACCATGGAGAAGGCCGGCGCCATCGCTTCGTTCGAGAAGAAGAACGCCGAGCTGCGGCCCTGGGCATAGGCTCTAAAGCCGCGCCGACGGTCAGCCTCTACGCCAAGTGTCCGGGGAGGGATGTGATGACACGCTTGCTTGTTGCCGCTGCCTGCGGACTGCCGCTGATGCTGCTGCCCCCGGCGAGCGTCTATGCCCAGACGCAGACGCCCGCCACGGAAGCGCCAGCGGCAGATCAAGGCGCCAGCGACACAGCCGCCGCCGACGATGACAAGCAGGCGCCGATCCCGTTCGAGGGCGGCCAGCTGACCATCACCCAGGAGGAAGAATACGGGGAACGGGTACTCGCCTTCGACGGCAAGGAACTGGCGCGCAATTACGACGTCTTCTTCGACAAGATCGTCGAGGTCGGCGGCGTCAAGGTGGCGCTGGTCGATGTCGGCGACGGCGGCAACCAGTGCGGCCCGGCCAAGGTGATCGTGTGGAAGCCGGAGGGCGGTGCGATCCAGACGACCACGGTCGAGCAGGATGAATGCGGCGCGCCGCCGGCCGCGATCTCCGACAGCGCCGTCTATTTCGTACCCTATCTGCTGCCGGGCGATTCCAAGCCGGCGCTGCAATGGTCGCCGACGGACGGACTGACGACGTCCGGTAATCTGACCTACATGCCGGAGCCGGGCACCGACTGGAAAGACATCGATCCGTCGAAATACGACAACATCATTGATGCCTTTCACAACGAGGCCGTCTACAGGCTAGCCGAGACGCTGCTCGGCAAGGACATGCCCGACATGGCGACCAGCCTGCTGGTCGGCGGCGGCACGGAAAAAACCGCGTCGGGTGCCTTCTTTGCCAGCGGCTGCGTGCCGCATGATTGCGGTGGCAATGACGGCTTCATGGCGGTCGACCCGGTCAAGCACAAGCTGTATTTCGCCCGCCGCGGCGACAAGCCCGAGCCGGACGCGTGGCCGGCGGTGAGTACATGGCCGGCCGACGTCAAGGAAGCGCTGGACAAGGCGCTGGGGTCGCCGAATTAGAAATCGTTCTGCCGCGATCCTTCGCGCGCCCCTCTGTCCTGCCGGACATCTCCCCCACTTGGGGGGAGATCGGCCGTCACCGCCGCTTTCGCCAAACCGCCTACGCTGCAAAAAAGGAGGACACCATGCGAAAACTGATCTCCACCGGTTCGCCCTTCGAGAAGACCGCCGGCTATTCGCGCGCCGTGGTGCAGGGCGACTGGTGTTTCGTGTCCGGAACGACCGGCTACGATTATGCGACCATGTCGATGCCGGAGACCGTGGAGGCACAAACGCGCAATTGCCTGACGACGATCGCCAAGGCGCTCGGGGACGGCGGCTTCGAGACGGCCGATGTGGTGCGGGCGCATTACTATATCACCGATGCGGCTTTCGTGGATGTGGTGTTCCCGATCCTCGGCGAGGCCTTTGGCGAGATCAGGCCGGCGGCAACGATGATCGTGTGCCAGCTCAACAAGCCGGAGATGAAGATCGAGATCGAGGTGACGGCGCTGCGGCGCACAGCCTGATGCCTGTCACGGTTGCGACAACGACACGGTTAGCACGAGGATCGGCCCATGGTGAAGGTCAGGCGCATCGTTGCAAACATAGACACGCAGGATATCGCGGCGGCAAAACCCTTCTATCAGGATGTGCTCGGCCTCGATCTCAAGATGGATATGGGCTGGATCGCTACCTACGGCTCGCAAGAGACGATGTCCGTGCAGGTCAGTTTCATGGCCGAAGGGGGATCAGGAACGCCGGTGCCGGACATCTCTATCGAAGTCGACGACGTCGATGCCGCGCTTGAAAGCATGAGGACGGCCGGCTTTGCCATCGAATACGGTCCGGCGGACGAACCCTGGGGCGTGCGGCGCTTCTTCGTACGCGACCCGTTCGGCAGGCTGGTCAATATCCTTTCGCATCTCTAGGCATTTTGTCTTGAGCATCGGATTTTCCCAAAACCGGTTTCCACTTTTGGGTCCGATGCTCTGAACCGCAGGCTTGCGCGCCGGCCGCTTGGCGTTTAGCAAGGCCGCGGCTCACGACACAATCAGGACGGTTCCCCATGGCTTCGAAAAATCTTCTCCTGCTTGCCGGCGACGGCATCGGCCCCGAGGCGATGGCCGAGGTGAAGAAGCTGATTTCCGCCATGAACGACAGGCTCGGCAGCGATTTCGTCACCGATGAGGGCCTTGTCGGCGGCTGCGCCTACGACGCGCATGGCGCGGCGATTTCCGATGCCGACATGGCCAAGGCAATGGCGTCGGACGCGGTGCTGTTCGGCGCCGTCGGCGGACCGAAATGGGATGCGGTGCCTTACGAGGTGCGCCCGGAGGCGGGTCTGCTGCGGCTGCGCAAGGACATGGAGCTGTTTGCCAATCTCAGGCCGGCAATCTGCTATCCGGCGCTGGCGGCGTCCTCCTCGCTGAAGCAGGAGGTGGTCGAGGGGCTCGATATCCTGATCGTGCGCGAGCTCACCGGCGGCGTCTATTTCGGCGAGCCGAAGCAGATCATCGACCTCGGCAACGGCCAGAAGCGCGGCATCGACACCCAAATATACGATACGTTCGAGATCGAGCGCATTTCGGGCGCTGCCTTCGAATTGGCGCGCACGCGCAAGAATCACGTCACCTCGATGGAAAAGCGCAATGTGATGAAGTCGGGCGTGCTGTGGAACGAGGTCGTCACCCAGACGCACAAGGCCAGGTATGCCGACGTCAAGCTCGATCACATGTTGGCCGATGCTGGCGGCATGCAGCTGGTGCGCTGGCCGAAGCAGTTCGACGTCATCGTCACCGACAATCTGTTCGGCGACATGCTGTCCGACATCGCCGCCATGCTGACCGGCTCGATCGGCATGCTGCCGTCGGCCTCGCTCGGCGCGCCGGATGCGAAGACAAAAAAGCGCAAGGCGCTCTACGAGCCGGTGCACGGCTCGGCGCCCGACATCGCTGGCAAGGGCATCGCCAATCCGATCGCCATGATCGCCTCCTTCGCCATGTGCATGCGCTATTCCTTCGGCATGGTTGAAGAGGCCGACCGGCTGGAAGGCGCGATCGCCGCCGTGCTCGATCAGGGCTTGCGCACCAGGGATATTCATTCACCGGGGATGACCGAGGTCGGCACCGCTGAGATGGGCGACGCGATCATCGCCAAATTTTTGGGGTGATCCCGTGTCGGTCGACGTCCGCTGGGCGACGACCGGGGATGCGGCGGCACTCGCCGCCATGCTTTGCGAAATGGCGGTGCATTACCGGCAGCCGCCACTCGACGCCAGCCAAGCTTTGTCGGCGGCACAGAAATGGCTTGGCGACGAAGGTCCGGCCTATCCGCATTTTGCGCTCGCCTTCGTCGATGGTGAAGTTTGCGAGCTGGCCTCGGTTGCGATCGCGCATCCCGGCATCGATCTCGAGTGGCTGCTGTTCCTCAAGGACCTATTCGTACGCAATGATGCCCGCAATGGCGGTGTCGGTCGAGCACTGATGGCATTCCTCGCCGGCCATTGCCTGCGCGAAGGCATCGGCCGCATCGACCTGACCACGAAGGACTGGAACGAAGGCGCGCTGCGCTTCTATGCCCAATTTGGTGCCGAGCGTCACGAGCAGAAGGTCTTTCTCAGGCTATCCGGCGAGGCGCTGCTGGCGATCGCGGGTGGTTCCTCGACGCGATCTTGGAAGCCCTAAATTTGGAGATTGGCCGAAACATCTCCCCTTTCGTCATCCTGGGGCGAAGCAAGGAGCGAAGCGACGCGGCGCAGACCCCAGGATCCATGCCGTTACCCGGCGGCAGTGCTCGGCCGACCAGAACCGAGCGCTTCTTCGTGGTGGATATGAGCGCCATTCTGAACCGCTGCGTTCCTCGGCTTATGTCGCGTCATGGATCCCAGGGTCTGCACTCCGCTTCGCGTCGCTCCGCCCCAGGATGACGCAGGCGTGGCGGCCGGCGACCCAATCGTGGAGGTACTAAACCCTGACACCTACCGGCACCGGACCCCACTGGTTTTCGCGCGGCTGCGTCGGGATCAGCGCAAAGACCAGGATGATCAGGCTGCCGAAGGTCGGGACCAGGAAAAGCAGAAAGAGCCATCCCGTCAGGCCGGTATCGTGCAGGCGACGCACGTTCAGCCCGAACCATGGCAGGGCTGTCGCCAGCAGGAAGAGACCGGAAAGGCCGACCGTCACTGCCGGCAATTCACTGTTGTCGAGATTGCCCATGGCGTCGTCGATAAAGACGCCGAGTCCCATGACCACGATCAGCGCGATCGTCCAGAACAGACAATAGCCCCAATACTCCTTGCGGCGGGCACGGCCGGCGAAGTTGAAGTAATTCTCGGTCAGACCCCGCCAGAAGTAGTTCCACAGGCCAGCCGATTCGGCCGGACTTTGTTCAGCGGAACGGCCGAAATGTTGCGGCTGACGTGCCGCGGGCGCATTGCCGGCCTGAGTTGGGGCGGCGGTTGCAGTGGAGGCGTCGGCGGGCGCGCTGGCAGGTTGGGAGCGGATCGAAAAAACATCGCGTGCCCGTCCGCCAGCCGGCTGGAATTCGACGGTCGTACCTCCGGCAACCGATGCTTCGCGGCGCAAATCTTCGCGCGCCAAAGTGTAGCGGTTGCCGTCGGCTCCGGTGATGAAGCCGAAACCCTGGTCTTCGTCGTAATGAAGAACTTCGCCGCGCATGTCCTGCCCACCCCCATTTCCCCGCCCCAGACTGTGCAAAGTTCCGGCAGACCGCAAGGGGCGTGCGGAAATGGAGAGTGGTGGCTATTTACCCCGGCCGTTTCTTCGATTTCTTGTGTTTCGCAGGTCCGCCTTCGAACTTCGCCTTGGCCGGTTTCCCGGCCCAGGGCTTCGCCTCGAATGCCGGGCGCTGGTCGGCCGGTGCGCGCTTCTCGAATTTGGGCGTGTTCTGATCGAAGGTGCGCTTGCCGCGGTGCGGCTTCTTGTCGGGTCGTGGTTCCTGGTAGCCGGCCCGCGACAAATCCGGCGTGCCATCCAGCCGCTTGACCGCAATGTTGCCCTGCAGCTTGCGGTCGGGGCCGATCGCAGCGAGGAAACGCTCGGCCCAGTCCGCCGCGATCTGCACGAAGGTTTCCTCCGGCTGCATCTTGATGGCGCCGATCTCGCGCTTGGAAATGCCGCCTGTCCGGCACAGCATCGGGATCAGCCAGCGTGGCTCGGCATTCTGCCGGCGTCCGACCGACAGCGAGAACCAGACGCTGTCGCCGAAATCGTCGCGGCGGCTCGGTGCCTCATCCCGGCGCGCAAATTTTTCGGCCGACGGCGTGAACGGTGCCACGTCGAGAAGATCCTCCGGCGCCGAGTGGCTGGAGCGACACATCCGCACGAAGGCGGCGGCAACCTGTTCGGGCCCGTGCTGATCGAGAAGCACCTCGACGAAGCCGCGCTCCTCATCCTTCATAGGCTCGCTGAAGACCGGATCAGCGAGAATGCGCTCATCGTCGCGCCGCATCACGTCGTCGGCCGACGGCGGGCTTGCCCATGTCGCCGCAAGGCCGGCACTTTGCAGCAGCCGTTCGGTGCGCCGGCGGGCATTGTTGGGCACGATCAGCGCGCTGACGCCCTTGCGTCCCGCACGACCCGTGCGTCCGCTTCGGTGCAGGAGCGTCTCCGGGTTGGTCGGCAGGTCGGCATGGATCACCAGCTCGAGATTGGGCAGGTCGATGCCGCGTGCCGCGACGTCGGTGGCGATGCAGACCTTGGCGCGGCCGTCGCGCATCGCCTGCAGCGCGTGGCTGCGCTCGTTCTGGCTAAGCTCGCCGGACAGCGCCACGACGGAAAAGTTGCGATTGTTGAAGCGCGCCGTCAGATGGTTGACGGCGGCGCGGGTGTTGCAGAACACCAATGCATTCTTGGCCTCGTAGTAGCGAAGCACGTTGATGATGGCGTTTTCGCGGTCCGCCTGGGCGACGCTCAGCGCCCGGTATTCGATGTCGAGATGCTGCTTTTCCTCGCCGGAGGCCGAGATGCGCACAGCATCGCGCTGGTAGCCCTTGGCCAGCGTGGCGATGGAGCGCGGCACGGTCGCGGAAAACATCAGCGTGCGGCGATCGGCGGGTGCGGCATCGAGGATGAATTCCAGATCCTCGCGAAAGCCGAGATCGAGCATCTCGTCGGCCTCGTCGAGCACCACTGCCTTGAGCGCCGACATGTCGAGCGAATTGCGGGTGATGTGATCGCGCAGGCGGCCGGGCGTGCCCACGACGATATGGGCGCCGCGCTCCAGCACGCGCCGTTCGGTGCGCATGTCCATGCCGCCGACGCAGGACGCCACCGTGGCGCCGGTCAGTTCGTAGAGCCATTCCAGCTCGCGCGTTACCTGCAGGGCCAACTCCCGCGTCGGCGCCACGGCCAGCGCCAGGGGTGCCGCCGCGTGGGAAAAGCGCTCCGCGCCATCGAGAAGGGTCGGCGCCAAAGCCAGACCGAAGGCGACGGTCTTGCCGGAGCCGGTCTGGGCCGAAACCAGCGCATCGGCCTGGCCAAGCTCGAGAACGGCGTTCTGCACCGGCGTCAGCTCGACATAGCCGCGTTTTTCCAGCGCCTTTGCTAGCGCGGGAACAATAGCTTCGAAGTTGGACATCTTGCTCTTTCGAAATTCGGATTCTGAATACCCGGCGACGGGTCAAATGTCGGCATGCGCCACAGACGGGCGCCACGAGCCAGACGATGCTCGTTCGTACTTGGTGCCGCCGTCATTGTACAGGGCGGGCGGGTCGGCCTGCTTGCGGTTGACTCTAGACGTAAACCGCGTAAAAGCCGGCACCGAACGGGATAGTTTTCGATGCGCGGCCTTTTGATGGCGCTTTCTGCCTTCGACATCCCCGGCCCCAATGCGAACCATTGGGCCGGGCGCGTCGCTGCGTCTCCTCGTTCCAGCAAAATCACGTTCTTGCCCAAAAAAACCGGCAAAACGACCACCAAAACGGTCTGATTCCCTTGGCCTAACCACCCCTCCCGGGTCCGGCCCGGGGGTTGAAACCCGCATCGGCCGGCGGGTTTTCTCCAGAAACCGAGCGGAGAGGGACAGGAGATTTCGATGAGTTTCAAGGTTGCGATCGTCGGCGCCACGGGCAATGTGGGCCGGGAAATGCTCAACATACTGGAGGAACGCGGCTTTCCGGTGAGCGAGGTGGTGGCGCTGGCCTCGCGGCGCAGCCAGGGCACGGAAGTGTCGTTCGGCGACCGCACGCTGAAGGTCAGGGCGCTCGACCAATATGATTTTTCCGACACCGACATCTGCATCATGTCGGCCGGCGGCAACGTGTCCAAGGAATGGTCGCCGAAGATCGGCAAGCAGGGCTGCGTCGTGATCGACAATTCGTCGGCCTTCCGCTACGATCAGGACGTGCCGCTGATCGTTCCGGAAGTGAACCCGGATGCGATCTCGCTGTTCACGCGCAAGAACATCATTGCCAACCCGAACTGCTCGACGGCGCAGCTGGTCGTGGCGCTGAAGCCGCTGCATGACGCGGCCACCATCAAGCGCGTCGTCGTCGCCACCTACCAGTCGGTCTCCGGCGCCGGCAAGGAAGGCATGGACGAATTGTTCACGCAGACGCGCGCGGTGTTCGTCGCCGACCAGGTCGACGTCAGGAAGTTCACCAAGCGCATCGCCTTCAACGTCATCCCGCATATCGACGTCTTCCTCGACGACGGCTTCACCAAGGAAGAGTGGAAGATGGTGGCCGAGACCAAGAAGATGCTCGACCCGAAGATCAAGCTGACGGCGACCTGCGTGCGGGTGCCGGTGTTCATCGGCCATTCGGAAGCGGTCAACATCGAGTTCGAGAAGCCGATCACCGCCGAAGAGGCGCGCGAGATCCTGCGCGAGGCGCCGGGCTGCCAGGTCATCGACAAGCGCGAGGACGGCGGCTACATCACGCCGCTGGAATCGGCCGGCGAGGACGCCACCTTCATCTCGCGCATCCGCGAGGACTCGACCATCGATAACGGCCTGTCGATGTGGATCGTCTCCGACAATCTGCGCAAGGGCGCGGCACTCAATGCGGTGCAGATCGCCGAACTGCTGGTCGAGCGCGGGCTGATCCAGCCGAAGAAGAAGGCGGCATAGTTCGCTCACGGCCGTATCGCCGCTAGCGCGGCTGGCCTCCGCGGGGGCGCCGGACGACCGGCGGCCTGCGGTCGCAGGCTTGGCCTTCGGCGGTTGTTTCGCTCACGGCCGTATCGCCGCTACGCGGCTGGCCTCCGCGGGGGCGCCGGAAGGCCGGCGGCCCGCAGTCGCGGGCTCGGCCTTCGGCCGTTTGCGCCCTTCTCGCCGTTCACGGGGCGAAGGTTCCGGCAGGCGTATGAGGGGCAGCGCAGGCGCCGGTGTCACAGCCGGTTCTCCTCCGCTGGGTCCAACAGCAACTCCAGCGCCTCCTCCGCCCGGTCGGCGGGCACGAACAGGTGATCGTGGTAGAAGGCCGAGACCGGATTGACGCCGATGCCGGCGGTGGCCAGCCGCGCGGTGATGGCGGCGAGGAAGCCGACCGCTTCCAGCGACGAATGGATGTTCAGCGTCAGCATCCGGCAGCGGAACACGGTTTTCAGTCCAGCGGCCTTGGCATGGTCTTCAAGCACGATCAGCGTCATGCCCTCGCGCTCGCGAAATAGCATCACCGGGTGGAGCCTGTCGGGAACGGGCGCATCGGGTGGCAACGTGGTGAAGACATGAACGCCGGCAAGCAATTCCGGCGTCATTGCCGCCAGCAACTGTTTCAGGTCGGTCTCTCCGGCCATCGGTTGCTTTCGTTGTGCGATCAGGCGGTGGTTGCCGTCGAGCGCTCGGAAGACACCTCTACGGATTTTCAATAACGCCCTCCACCTCACCCCGCAAGGTGGGCCAGGTTCGTTGCTGACTGAACTTGCACATCCAAGGTCGCCGTCCCCCGGAGCTGAAAAAGAGCTGGAGGCGTGTCGGATCGCCGTCATGGGCCGCGTCCTTGGTTCGAGCTGGCGAAGGAGCCAGTGCTCACAACGACCGGAGGGAACATCAATGACCATGTCTCAGGCAGCACCCGTCTCACCGCGTGCCCTGTGGGCCGGCCGCGTGCTCAGCGCCGTCATCGTGCTGTTCATGATCTTCGACGGCGTCATCAAGCTACCGCCGCTCGAAATCGTCACCCAGACCATGGTGCAGCTCGGCTGGCCGGCCGATGCCAAGGTCTCGCGCATGCTCGGCACCATTGGATTGGTCTCGACAGCGCTTTACGCGCTGCCACGCACCTCGGTGCTCGGCGCCATCCTGCTCACCGCCTATCTCGGCGGCGCCGTCGCCACGCATGTGCGTATCGGCAGCCCTTTGTTCTCGCACATACTGTTCGGCGTCTATCTCGGCGCCGTCCTCTGGGGTGGCCTGTATCTGCGCGATCCAAGGGTGCGCGCGTTGTTCCCGTTCAGCCAATAGCGGCGACATCGAAAGCCGTTCGATGGTGGCCACGCCGCCAGAGGGGGCGCGGTCTGCCGCCGCCTTTCTACTCTTTGGATCAAATTGAGCGCCGCCGGGCGGCAGCCGATCTTCTTCTTTGGATCAAATCGCCTGGTTGCGAGTTAGGGGGTGCAGCGGCGAGGACGGCACCCTGTTGGAGAGGAACGACAATGAAAAAGGTGATGATCTTGATGGCCTTGCTGGTCCCGCTCGGTGCCTGCTCCCGTACTGAGCAAGGCGCGGCAGTTGGTGGCCTGGGCGGTGCGGCGGTCGGCGCTGCTGTGGCCGGCAACCCGACCAAGGGCGCGGTGATCGGCGGTGCGGCCGGCGCTTTGGCCGGTGCACTGATCGGCCGTGCCAGCGAAAGCGGCCAATGCCGTTATCGCGATCGTAACGGTCGTGTCTACGTTGCCAGTTGCCCGGAAGGCTATTGATCGGGCCGCATCATATGGATGCAATAGCAAAACGGCGGGCAGGGCCCGCCGTTTCGTGGTTGTGGAGATGATTTATTCGGCGCTGGCGGCTTCCGCCTCGGCCGGCGCGGCTGCGGCGGCGGCAACGGCCGCGGCGGCATCCTCCTGCGCCTTCTTCAGCAAGGCTGCGCGCTCCTGCGCCTTCTTGCCGGGCTCGGCCTTCTTCGGGTTGGAGCGCGCTTCGCGCTTGGCGATGCCGGCTTCATCGAGGAAGCGCAGCACGCGGTCGGTCGGCTGGGCGCCATGCGACAGCCAATGCTTGACGCGCTCGGCGTCGACCTTGACGCGTTCGCCGTCCTTGGGCAGCAGCGGATTCCATGAGCCGAGCGACTCGATGAAACGGCCGTCGCGCGGCGAACGCGCGTCGGCGACGACGACATGGTAATAGGGACGCTTCTTCGAGCCCGCACGGGCCAATCGGATTTTCAGTGGCATTTCTTTTCTCCTAAAAGCTCTGATTTGGTTGATCGGTTGGTGGCTGGTCCTCAGCCGGTTTTCGCTACGCCGTTGGATGCGGCGATCTGCTCGTGATGGCGGATCACTTCGCGGACGACGAAGTTCAGGAATTTCTCCGCGAAATCCGGGTCGAGATGGGCGTCCTTCGCCAGTTGGCGAAGACGGGCGATCTGCTCCTGCTCGCGCGCCGGATCGGCAGGCGGCAGGCCATGTTCCGCCTTCAGCACGCCGACTGCCTTGGTGCAGCGGAAGCGCTCGGCCAGCATGTGGATCAGCGCCGCGTCAATATTGTCGATCGAGGCGCGATAATTGGCCAGCGCCGCACGCGCGTCCGCCATGTCCTTCTCTTCGTTCATGGCGCCCTCACTTCTTCTTGCCGAGGCCATTCTTGCCAAGCATTGGCAGCCCGCCACCGCCCGGCAGGCCGGGAAGTTTCATGCCGCCGGGCAGCCCAGGCAGGCCGCCGCCACCGGGAAGACCACCGGGCAGGCCCTTCATGCCGCCGAGCCCGGCCGCCTGGGCCTGCTTCTGCAAGGCTTCGAGCTGCTTGGGGTCCATCTTTGAGAGGTCCGGCATGCCGCCGCCCATCATGCCGCCTCCGGGACCGCCTGGGCCGCCAGGCATCATGCCGCCGAGCCCCATCTTGGAAGCGAGGCCGCCCATCATGCCGCGCATCAGGCCGCCGCCTTTGCCCTTGCCGCCCATCGCCTTCATCATGTCGGCCATGCCGCGATGCATCTTCAACAGTTTGTTGATTTCGGCCGCGTCGGTACCCGAGCCGGCGGCGATGCGCTTCTTGCGCGAGTGCTTCAGAATATCGGGGTTGGCACGCTCGGCCTTGGTCATCGACGAGATGATGGCGAGCTGGCGACCGAACATCTTGTCGTCGAGCCCGGCGGCGGCCATCTGGTCCTTCATCTTGCCCATGCCGGGCATCATGCCCATGATGCCACCCATGCCACCCATTTTCGACATTTGCTGAAGCTGGCCGGCGAGGTCGTTCAGGTCGAACTTGCCCGACTGCATCTTCCTGGCCATCGCCGCGGCCTGTTCGGCGTCGATGTTCTCGGCCGCCTTTTCGACGAGGCTGACGATGTCGCCCATGCCGAGGATGCGGTCGGCGATGCGCTTGGGGTGGAATTCCTCCAGCGCGTCCATTTTTTCGCCGGTGCCGATCAGCTTGATCGGCTTACCGGTGACGGCGCGCATCGAGAGCGCCGCACCACCGCGGCCGTCGCCGTCCATGCGGGTCAGCACGAGGCCGGTGATGCCGACGCGCTCGTCGAAGCTTTTTGCCAGATTGACGGCGTCCTGGCCGGTCAGCGAATCGGCGACCAGCAGGATCTCGTGCGGCGACGACATCTTCTTGATGTCGGCCATCTCGACCATCAACGGCTCGTCGATATGGGTGCGGCCGGCGGTATCGAGGATGACGACGTCATGGCCGCCGAGCTTGGCCGCCTGCACGGCGCGGCGGGCGATATCGACCGGCGTCTGGCCGGCGACGATCGGCAATGTGGCGACCTTGACCTGCTCGCCGAGCTGGCGGAGCTGCTCTTGCGCGGCGGGACGCCGCGTGTCGAGCGAGGCCATCAAGACTTTCTTGTTTTGACGGTCGGCGAGGCGCCTGGCGATCTTGGCCGAGGTCGTCGTCTTGCCGGAACCCTGCAAGCCGACCATCATGATGACGACCGGAGCCGGTGCATTGAGGTCGATGGCGACGCCCTCGGCGCCGAGCATCTCGACCAGCTCGTCATGGACGATCTTGACGACCATCTGGCCGGGCTTGATCGACTTGACCACGGCGGCGCCGACGGCCTTCTCGCGCACCTTGTCGGTGAAGGAACGCACAACTTCCAGCGCCACGTCGGCCTCGAGCAACGCACGGCGCACCTCGCGCAACGCCGCCGAGACATCAGCCTCCGACAAGGCGCCGCGGCCGGTGAGGCCGTTCAGGATCGAACCAAGACGTTCCTGTAGCGATTCAAACATTCTTCTTCCTTTTCCCTGGCACCCGGATGATGCCCGAGAGGTAATGCGTTCGCGCCAACTGTCCAAGCAAAAGCCGGTCCGGGCAAAGCCCAAAGCCAAAAAGCACCCGGGGGCGCACAGCGCTGCCGGGTGTTGGCCTCCGGGATCGATTTACAGCACTTCACCTCAAGGAGGTTTCGGCGTCCCGGTCGGTTTGCTCGGAGGAATACTCGTCGCGGAATTCGCGGCGTGTAGACAGGAAATCGGCCGCAGAGTCAAGCTTTGGTCAAGCTTTGCGTCAAATAGCTCAGGACGACCAGGCAATGCACATCAGCGCACGCTGCCGGCGCGCGCCATATCCGGCTCGACCTTCAGCGGTGAGCGCGGATGTAAAAGCAGCAGAACGGTCAACAGGCTGCTGACGATGCCGATCGAAGCGATGAGGACGGCGTCTGAAGTCGTCCAGCCCGCGGCTTCGAGCGGCTTGGCGTTGAACAGGGCGAAGGAATTATAGCTTTGCTGGTGCGAAATCAGCAGGAAGCCGGTCAGATTGTTGCCGAGATGGGCGCCAAAGCCGGCACCGAGATTGCCGGTTGCATAGACCAGAAGCGTCAGCAGCAGCGCAAAGGCGGCGATCGAGGCCAGCACGCAGGCATTGATGGCAGCGCTCGAACCTGGGCTCCAGTGCAGGGAGGTGAACAGCAATCCCGGCAGCAGCGCCCAGATGAAAGGGTTCCGGAACCGGCTCGCCAGGCCCCTGAGCAGATAACCGCGAAACAGCATCTCCTCCGACGAGGTCTGCAGAAAGGTCAGGGCGGCGATCGGGATCAGGAACGAAAGCCACGCGGACAGGCCGATCGCGCCGCGCGCGATGTCGGGCTGCAAACCATAAAGCAGGATCTCGGAAAGCAGCGAGGTGATCAGCACCGCGGTCAGTCCTTTCAGGAACCCCGACCAAGAAATGCGCCGGCTGACGCCAATCAGGGCTGTCAGCTTCTCGCGATGGATCCAGCGCATGGCAGCCCAAAGGCCGAGCCAGATTCCGGCAAATGAAGCCAGCGCCGCGAGGATGCCCGCAGGAGAGGCCATGAAATCCTGCACCGCTCCCCCACCTGGCGGGGCGGTGCCAGACGATGCCTGCCAAACGGCAAAGGCATAGGTGCCGCCGAACAGCACGGCGGCAGTGGTTCCGAGCCAGAACAGGATGACGACCACCGCTCCAAGCAGAAGCCGCGGCAAAGTGGTCTTGTTGTTGGCGGTGTGCCGGTACTGTTGGAAGGCGGTTGGGTCGATCGTCACGCTGGCTCGCTGGCTGGTGCTTCGGCTCGCAAGGTCTAGAACATCGGCCCCAATGTGGAAACCGGTATTGCAGCGGCAATACCGGCTTGTGGCAATGTCGGGAGTGCGAGCGGCCGCCATTACAGGGCGACCGCCCTGTTTGTATCGTCAGCGCACGACGTACACGATACGCCGGCTGCCCGGATCGACCAGTGCCGGCTGGCCGTTCACATAGACGTAGCGGTAATCATAGTCCGGAATCTCGCGCAGCTCGACGGTGTCAGGCAACGTCGCGCCCGTCACCACCTCACCCTCGAGATAGACCGGATCGAGCCGATGCGTACGTACATAGGTACGGATCTCGGCCGGCGGTCTCCGGATAGGCTCGATCGCCTCGCCGGCGACGATTGCTCCGGTATAGCTGTCGGAATACTCGACGCTATCGGCGGGCGGCGTCACGACGGCAATGTCGGCGCTGGCCGGACGCTGTGTCAGGACCACACGGCTGCCGCCGAAATCGGCCGTCACATAGTCGGAATAGACCCAGCCCTGGCCGTTGGCCTCGGCGATGGTGCACCATTTGCTGTTGGCGATGCAGCCGTCGAGCGTCGCCGACTGGCCGGCCGCAAGCACGCCGATCACCGGATATTGCGGGCCGGGGCCGGCGCGTACATTGAGATCAGTGATGGCCGAGACGGCGGTGTCGGCCAAGGCAGAGCCCGACATCGCCATGAGCGCTCCGGCCACCGCCGGAAACAATATGCGTTTCATGGTCTTCTCTCCGTTTCACAGTCCCTTGGCACGGAAAACGAAGCAAAGCCGCATGCGTTCCGGCTAAAAGGCTTCGGCCGGCTCACGATTTGTTCCAGTCGTTTTCGGCAGGTCGGTCAAAAGCTCGTGAACAAAAGCAAGTTTTTGCGCCGCCACGTCCGAGATGACGAAGGGATAGAGATCGGGCAGGCCCATGCAGCGGTTGATCGAGTTGGACGCCTCCGACAGCACCAGCCAGCGGTCGAGAATCCTTTCGAAGGGCTCTGGGCTGGCGGCGGGTTCCGATGGTGCCGGCTGCAACTTGCCGCCGGTATCGGCGCGCGGCAGCTCGTTGGCTTCAACGGTTTCCAGCCGGCCGAGCGGGAAATTCAGGGCATGCACCATCTCCAGCGTGTCCGTGATGTGCATGTGATGCGCCCACGTCTCGGCCCAGTCCTCCCATGGGTGCGACGTCGCATAGGTCGAGATATGGCGCTGCTGCCAGTCGGGCGGCGCGCCATCGGCATAATAGGTCTTCAGCGCCTGTTCGTAGCCGGCGCGCTCGTCGCCGAACAAAGCGCGAAAACCGGCAAGCTTTTGCGAATCGTCGCGGATCAGGCGGTCCCAGTAATAATGGCCGAGCTCATGGCGGAAATGGCCGAGCAGCGTGCGGTAGTTCTCGCCCATCTCGACGCGCCGCCGTTCGCGCTCTGCCGAATCCGCCTCGGCGACGTTGAGCGTGATCCGGCCGTTGTCATGACCGGTCAGGATACGCTCGCCGCCCGGACCGCCGCCGATCGGATCGGCAAGAAAATCGAAAGCGAGACCGATCTCGTCGCCAACGTCCTGCTTGGGTGCGACCGGCAGGCCGAAGGCGAGCAGCGAATAGACGGCACGCTTCTTTGCCGCCTCGACACGGATCCAGCGGCGGCGGTTGCCGTCGACCGACAGATCCGGGATCAGCTGGTTCAGCGCACAGGCGCGGCAGAAGGCATGGCCGGGCTCCGCCATCCAGTTGCAGGCGCATTCGTCGGCATTGGTGCAATGGAAGACGTCGGCGCCGGACAGCGCGAAGTGCGCATGCTCGGGATCGTAGAGCACGAGGCTGGCGCAGTTCAGGCATTGCGCGTTCTCGAAATAGAGACGGTGGCCGCACTGCGGGCAGTCGAAAAGCTTCATTGGCGTCTCAAATCATTCGAAATGCGGAGGACGATACGAGCAGGAGAACGCCAAACGCCTGTCAGCTGCCGACGTTCCTGCCGGCCGATGCTATTTTGCCGCAAGCTGGGCGACGACCTCCTTGGCCACTGCCTCGCCCGACAATCTGGCGCCGCCGCAGGTCTGCATCAGCGGACCGGCCAAATGCTCGCCGGCGAAGAAGATCTTTTCCGCCACGGGCTGCATCAGCGTGGCGCGCGCTTGCGAGCGGCCGGGCCGCCGCCGCCGCATAGCACACAAACCGCTCAGCGCCCCGCCGATGATCACGACATCAACGTCTTCCATGCTTATTCTGTCCCCGCCACAATAATTACTTGATCGTAGGCAAATTCCCGGGCGTCCGCCAGTGTGGTGGATTTGAGGTTCCTGCTGTATTGAGTGCATCGGCGTGGCGCCAGGGCAGTGACAAGCAGGTGTTTCGCAGGCAAGTTCGCAATTGGGAACGTGATTCAGGCAACCAGGAGAGCAGCATGGCATTTCTTGCCAAGGGGAAGATGTTTGTAGTGGCCACGGTGGTGGCGGTGCTTGCGCTGGCGACGGGCGCGCAGGCGGCGGCCAGCTGTGGCAAGAGCGGCGCCGGCTTCGAGGCATGGAAACCGGAGTTCGCCGCGGAGGCGAAGGCCGACGGTGTCGGCTCGAAGGGTCTGGCCGCTCTGGCTCGCGCAACCTACGCGACAAAGACGATCTCCGTCGACCGCGCCATCCATAAGGCTTTCAGCGGCTCGGTGGAAGCTTTCATGAAGCGCCGTGGCGCGTCCGCGATCATTGCCAGGGGCCGTGCGCTGAAGAAGGCCAATGCTGCGCTGTTCGACAAGATCGAACGGAATTACGGCGTGTCGCCGGGCGTGTTGCTCGCCATCTGGGGCATGGAGACCGGCTTCGGTTCCGCCATGGGCAACCAGAATACGGTCTCCGCCATTTTAACGCTGGCCTATGACTGTCGCCGTCCGGAGTTCTTCTACCCGCATGCCATTGCGGCCCTGAAGCTGGTTGATCGCGGAGCGTTGAGCGCCTCGTCGGTCGGTGCCGCGCACGGCGAGATTGGCCACACGCAGTTCCTGCCCGGAAATGTTTTGACGTATGGTGTCGGAAACAAAAATCTGCGCGACAAGAGCACTGCGTTGGCTTCCACCGCCAACTTCCTCAAGAGTCATGGTTGGCGGGCCGGCGCGAGCGCGCAGGCGAATATGGGCGCAATCGCTGGCTGGAATTCCGCGAGCGTCTATCAACAGGCCATCGCCCGCATGGCCACGGCGATCGATGCCGACTGACAGGGCCCTCTAGAGCTTTGTTTTAACGCAATTCCGGACGGAAAACCGTTTCACACTTTTCCTGGAATTGCTCTATTCGACAGAAAGCCCTGCCAAGCCTCGGGCTTTCTATTTCACGTTGAGCGCGTAGGAGCAGCCGGCGAGCACGTTCTCACCAAGGAATTTGTCCGGTGGCGCGAGTTCGGGTGCGATGCCGAGTTCGCGGGCAAGGTCCGGTGCGGAAACGCCGTCGAGAACCGGCATCGGCCCGGTCGCGGCAAAGACGACGGACGCCGTTTCGCGCCCGAATACGCGAAGCGGGGCCGGCAATTCATATTGCTTGAGGAAAGGATTGCCGGAAGAAACGTCGTTCCAGCCGAGCTTTGCGGGCGTATCGGGGCGGTCGCTCAGCCAAAGGGCAAAACCACTATAGGTCGGAACGTCAGCCCTGCACTCGACCAGCGCGGGAAGGTCAAGGGAGGGGGGGCATCGTTGGCTTTGGCGACGGCCAAGTTCGCCAGGACAGCCAACGTGGGCAGGAAACCAGCTCCAAGCGTGGCCAAGCGCCTGGGCACATCACGCTCAATAATGCACGTAGCCGCTCAACGGGCATTTCTGGGAAATGGGAATCTGGAAGGGGCCGTCAAAACTTTTGCAGGTACGGAATTTGGAATTCCGCGGCGCCGGGGTAGCCGCTTTTGGCTTGTCCCCGATGACCGTCGGGACTCTGGGACCCTGCGCGTAGCCGCTCAACGGGCATTTCTGGGAAGCGGGAATCTGGAAGGGGCCGTCAAAACTTTTGCAAGTATGGACCTTGGATGTTTGCCCCGCCGGGACTTGCGTGGACTGACCCGCGGTAAAGACGGCCACCGCCGCAAGCAGAAGAAAAAGTCTGTTTTTCACTGTCAAAGCCCTCCGACCCGCACGAGAAGTAAGATCAAATCACGGAAAGGTCAAACAGGAAACGATCTGAAATCGCGGCTTCTATTATATTAGAGACGCCAAATAAAACCCGGTGTCCTCACCGGGTTCCTAACTCATCTAAGCATTGGGCCTGTTGGGAATATCAACCCTTGCGATTGCGCGCCGCCAGTGTCCGCAGCCTCAGCGCGTTGAGGCGGATGAAACCTTCTGCATCCTTCTGGTCGTAGGCGCCGCGGTCGTCCTCGAAGGTGACCAGCGCGTCGGAATAGAGCGTCTTCCTCGACTTGCGGCCGCTGACCATGACGTTGCCCTTGTAGAGCTTCAGCCGCACGGTGCCTTCGACGTCTTCCTGGCTCTTGTCGATCATCGCCTGCAACATCAGCCGCTCGGGCGCGAACCAGAAGCCATTGTAGATGAGCTCGGCATAGCGCGGCATGAACTCGTCCTTGAGATGGGCGGCACCGCGGTCGAGCGTGATCGATTCGATCGCCCGGTGGGCGGCGATCAGGATGGTGCCGCCGGGGGTCTCGTAGACACCGCGCGATTTCATGCCGACGAAACGGTTCTCGACCAGGTCGAGCCGGCCGATGCCATTGTCACGGCCGAGATCGTTCAGCGCCGCCAGCATCGTCGCCGGCGACAGCTTCTTGCCGTTGAGCGCGATCGGATCGCCCTTGAGGAATTCGATCTCGATCTCGGTGACCTTGTCCGGCGCGTCCATCGGCGAGATGGTGCGCTGGTGGACGAATTCCGGCGGTTCCGTCCACGGGTCCTCCAGCACCTTGCCCTCGGAGGAGGAGTGCAGAAGGTTGGCGTCGACGGAAAACGGCGCGTCGCCCTTCTTGTCCTTCGGCACCGGGATCTGGTGCTGCTCGGCGAAGTTGATGAGATCGGTGCGCGACTTGAACGACCAGTCGCGCCACGGCGCGATGACCTTGATGTCGGGGTTCAGCGCATAGGCGGAAAGCTCGAAACGCACCTGATCGTTGCCCTTGCCGGTGGCGCCATGGGCGATGGCATCGGCGCCAGTCTCTTTTGCGATTTCGACAAGATGTTTCGAAATCAGCGGCCGGGCGATCGAGGTGCCGAGCAGATAGGTGCCTTCATAGACGGCGTTGGCGCGGAACATCGGAAAGACGAAATCGGATACGAACTCCTCGCGGACATCGACGATGCGGATGTCCTTGATGCCCATCATCTCGGCCTTGCGCCTGGCCGGCTCCAGTTCGCCACCCTGGCCGAGATCGGCGGTGAAGGTGACGACCTCGGCGCCGAGTTCGGTCTGCAGCCATTTCAGGATGATCGAGGTGTCAAGGCCGCCGGAATAGGCGAGCACGACTTTCTTGACGGCTTTTGCTTTCGACATGGTGGGCAGTTCCGCGACAGGGGTTCTTCGCGGGCGAGGTATCACGGCGTTTTAGGCCAGCGCAAGGGACGAACGATGCCTGGACCAGATGCTTCATCTCCAAGAGGCTGGCGAGCACACGGCTCTTGCGCTATGGCTGCGCCGTCTTTTGCCGCTACGAGACGAGCCATGTCCTTCATCCCCGACAGTACGACGCTTATCCAGTTCTCCATCGCCACCTTCATCCTGGCGATCACGCCCGGGCCTGACATGACGCTGTTCGTCTCGCGCACGCTGAGCCAGGGCCGTGCCACCGGCTTTGCCTCCATGGCCGGCGCCTTGTGCGGCACGCTGATTCACACCACGCTGGTGGTGGTCGGCGTCTCGGCGCTGATCGTCGCCTCGCCGATGGCGTTCTTCGTGCTGAAGATTTTTGGCGCCGGCTATCTGGTCTTCCTGGCATGGCAGGCGATCACAAAAGGGTCGGCGTTTTCACCGGAGAAGAAGAGCGGGCCGCAGATCTCGCTGTTCCGCAGCTGGGCGGCGGGGCTCGGGGTCAATCTGCTCAACCCGAAGATCATCCTGTTCTTCATGACCTTCCTGCCGCAATTCGTCTCCGCGCATGATCCCGACGCGCCGGGAAAGCTGTTCTTCCTCGGCGCGATGTTCGTCGTGCTGGCGATCCCGGTAACGGCGCCGATGGTGCTGGCGGCGGAAAAATTCTCGGCCGTGATGAAATCCAGCCCGCGTGTGACCCGCGTCGTCGACTATCTGTTTGCCGGAGTTTTTTCGGCCTTCGCGCTCAAGATCCTGACGGCCCAGGCGAAATAGGGCGTCCGATCTGACGCCAGCTTCCGGCCGAGCGCCCGGCGCTCAGCCAGTAGAAAATACCGCCGACCATGCCGCAGCCGATCACCGCCAGCATGACGCTGGTATTGGTAACCTCGAAATTGGCATCGGCCGTCTGGTGGACGAAGCCAAGGAAGACCGCCGCCACCGCTGCGCCCGCCAGCGCATAGAACAGCCAGTCACGCCGGCCAAGGATCTCGGAGACGAGGATGGCGATGGCGGCCGGCATGAAGGCGAAATAGGCGACGAACAGCGCGACGAAGGGGATTGAAAACCACAGCGCCGCCTGCGCCGCCGGTTGCGTCTCGTCCGTTATCAGCCCAAGAGACGCCAGGAACATGACGTTAAGGAAGGCGCTTGCCGCCAGCGAAGCAACGCCGTAGCCGACAAGGATGACGGCGAAGCGGATCAGATAGGCGACGAGGCGGTTCACGCGAATTGTCCGGGCATTTGCAGGAACCGGCTCTCGACCAGGCGATAGACGGCTCCTGCCAAGCTTCCCGCAATGATTAGGGCCACCAACACGTCAACGTCCGGTGGCCTCTGTGCCGACGGATGCAGTTTCCAGACCGCAAATACGCACGTCCCAACGAAAGCTCCCCCGACGACAAAAAGAATCCAGCGTCTCGCCTCGAGAACTTGGGAAGCAATGACCATCGGGATTGCCAGCGGTGCGCCAAAGATGCCTGCGATCATCGCTCCAAGCAGCAACAGCGACCAACTATCTCGAGTGGACAGGAAAGCGGGAACACGCCACCACATCAGTGCATCGAGCAGGAAAAAGACCAGAGACATGGTGAAGGCAGCCAGGGCGTAGCAGAGCAAAGTCACTGCCAATCGCCTGAGGTATTTCACGCCTCGCCATGCCCCGCGATCATCATCGCTTCCAGCGCCAGCCGGTCGACCTTGCGCATGCGCTCGGAGTCCGACTTGAGCTGGCCGCAGGCGGCCAGGATGTCGCGGCCGCGCGGCGTGCGGATCGGCGAGGCATAGCCGGCATTGTTGATGTAATCGGCGAATTTCTCGATCGTTTCCCAGTCCGAGCACTGGTAGTTGGTGCCCGGCCACGGGTTGAACGGGATCAGATTGATCTTGGCCGGAATGCCCTTGAGCAGCTTGATCAGCGCCTTGGCGTCGTCGATGGAATCGTTGACGTCCTTCAGCATGACATATTCGAAGGTGATCCGCTTGGCGTTCGACAGGCCTGGATAGGCGCGGCAGGCAGCGATCAGATCCTTCAGCGGATACTTCTTGTTGATGGGCACCAAGAGATCGCGCAAATCGTCATTGGTGGCGTGCAGCGAGATCGCCAGCATGACGCCGATCTCCTCGCCGGTGCGGAAGATTTCGGGCACGACGCCGGAGGTCGACAGCGTGATGCGCCTCTTCGACAGGGAAAGCCCGTCGCCGTCGGATGCGATCAGCAGCGCCTTTTTCACCGCCTCGAAATTGTAGAGCGGCTCGCCCATGCCCATCATGACGACGTTGGACACTCTCCTGCCCTCGGCCGGCACGATGGCGCCGTCGGGCGTATCGCGGTCGGGGAAGTCGCCGAGCCGGTCGCGGGCGGTCAAGAGCTGGGCGAGGATTTCCTCCGCCGTCAGGTTGCGCACCAGCTTCTGCGTGCCGGTGTGGCAGAAGGAGCAGGTCAGCGTGCAGCCGACCTGCGAAGAGATGCACAGCGTGCCGCGGCCTTCTTCGGGAATGTAGACGGTCTCGATCTCGACCGGCCGGCCAGCGCCGCGCGGCGGAAAGCGGAACAGCCATTTGCGCGTTCCGTCGGAGGAAATCTGCTCCTCGACGATCTCGGGCCTGGCAACGGTGAAATGCGTGTCGAGGGCGGCGCGCAGATCCTTGGAGATATTGAACATGCCGGCAAAGTCGGAAACGCCGCGCACATAGATCCAATGCCAGAGCTGTTGGGCGCGCATTTTCGCCTGGCGCTCCGGCACGATGCCGGCGGCGACGAGGGCGGCCCCGAGTTCGGCGCGCGTCAAGCCGATCAGCGACGGCTTTTCAGGCGTCGTGTGGGTGCGCAACGCGTCACGCGCGCCTTCGGCGGTAAGATCGAATGTAAGGGTCATTGTTGCGCCAATATAAGCGATTTGCGGCCGAATACAGCATCGTGCCCGAAATCAAGCGCGGCGCATAGCACAGGTTAGCGGCGGAGTCATGCCGGGGTTCTTCCTTCTCCCCTTGTGGGAGAAGGGAAGACCGCGCCTAACCGCCTACTTGCACTTGGCGATCGAGGCCAGCGCCGCCGAGATGCCCTTCAGCGAGAAGACGTAGGTGGTGGTGTTGCCGCGGCCGGACTTGGCCGACACCTTCATGTCGGTGCCGGTCTTCATCGCGGCTATCAGCACCGGCTCCTCGGCGGCGTTCTCGACCCAGGCCGACTTGCCGCGCGTGAACATCGAAAAAGACTTCTTGTCGATGGTGACGGTGGCCTTGGAACCTTCCTGGAAGGTATAGCCGGCGATGAATTGCGGCTCGTAGGACACTTGCTGCCCAGGCCGCTGGCTGACGAAGAAGAACATGTCGCCGTGATCGAGCGTCGGCGGCTGCTTGTCGGTTGGCACCGTCAGGACATAGCAGACCTTGCCGCCGCCCGACGCCTGATAACTGTAGGTGCCCCAGGCATTATGCTGGCCGATCTTGGTTGCCGACTGCGCCAGCGCAGGCGCCGTCAAGGCCACCAGGGCCAGGCTGGAAACTATAGCAATCAATCCGCGCATCGCTTTTCCCGTATTCCACTGGTGCGGCGGCAGGCCGGCTCGGCGTCCTGCCCGTCGCTTCATTTTGATTTAATCTGGGTTACCAAACGGTGAAATTCCCCTGAGAAAAGGATGTTCACGCCAGGAAACCGCCGCCGTCTTCGCGCTGCCGCTCGAAAAAGCGGCTGGCGCAATGTCCCTGCCGCGACTTGGAGGCCACGAAAACGGCAAGAGTTTGACTTTTCAAGCAGCTAGGTCTTGCCGCGATTCTCGCTTTTTGAGGTGCGTGACGAATTTCCCTGCAGGCGGTACCATGTCTGCGTTCGCCGCTACGGCGCTCGGCCAGGGTGCCCTCCCTGGCGGCTTACGGGAGATTTGGCCATGGCCGTTTCCGAGACAGTCCTGATCCTCGCGGGCGGCACAGCCGTCCTGGCGATTGTGTTCGGCATTCGTGTCGCCATGCGGCGGACGGCCGGTGGCGCGGTGCGCCGGTCGGATGCCGGGGAGACGGCGGGCGGATCGGGCGCGCCCGACGTGGCCGGGGTCATTGCGCTGCCGCCTTTGATCTTCCTTGGCTTCCTGGTGGCGGCAACCGTGCTCGAGGTGCTCGTGCCGCTCCCGGTCATGGCCGGGCAGGCGCTCGCCCGCTATCTGACCGGCGCTGTGCTCGCGGTGTGCGGCTTCGTGTTCATCTTTATGGCGGCGGGCCGCTTTCAGGCCGCTGGCACCAACATACCACCGACCTTGCCGACGACGGCGCTGGTCGTCGACGGTATCTATCGGCGCACCAGGAATCCGTTCTATCTGGGAACGACCCTCGTCTATCTGGGCCTCGGCGTCGCGGCCGGAAGTCTTTGGGCTATCGCGCTCGTCATCCCCCTGCTGTGGGTGATCAATACCGGCGTTATCGCGCCGGAAGAGCGCTATCTCGAGCGGAAGTTCGGAGATGCCTATCGCGCCTACAAGGCGCGGGTGCGGCGGTGGGTTTGACGGCCGGAAAGTCTCGCGCGATTTTTTGCGCCGTACCGGCTCAGCTCTTGTCGGCGATGGCCTGCCTGGCGGCGAGCCGGTGCGCCGGCGTGATGTGGGCGCTGACGGCGGTAATCGCGGCGGTCAGCACGGCGATGTCGTCGGTGAAGCCTAGCCCAAGGATGAAATCGGGGATGACGTCCGTCGGCAGCACGAAATAGCCGAGCGCAGCCAGCAAGGTGCCCTTGGCGCGCAGCGGCGTCTTCTTGTCCATGGCACAGTAATAGGCGGCGACCACCTCTTCCATGAACGGGATCTGCCGGGCGGCCTTCTTCGCCGTACGCCAGAACTTTTCGCGCACTTCGCTCTCGTTGCCCGGCTTGCTGCCGAGGCCGAAGAAATCAAAACCGGATTTTTGCGCCATCAACCTCTCCTTGCGGCCGTCGCGTGACTTCACGCGTGACCGCGACGCAAAATGTGGTGAAAGCCGAACCTCGCTGCAAGGTGCAGATAGGCTCAGCCGCCGAAATAGCGGTTCATTTTCCTGGCCAGATCGAAATCCAGCGCGGTCAGGCCGCCGGCGTCGTGCGTGTTGAGGGTCACGTTTACCGTCTTGTAGACGTTCGACCAGTCGGGATGGTGGTCCATCTTCTCCGCGGCCAGGGCAACGCGGGTCATGAAGGCAAAGGCTTCGGAGAAATTCTTGAAGGTGAAGCTGCGGGTGATCGAGCCACCATCCTTGGCCAGCGACCAGCCGTCGAGGCCGGCAAGTTCGGCGCGGATCGCCTCTTTTGCTAGTTTCTCCCTGGCCATGTCCGTCTACCGCATGATCCGCGAAGCGTCGGCGGCGCCGACCAAACGGCTGGCGACGCGGTTGTCGGCACCTGAAAGCGGCCAGGCCTCCTCGACGACGTAAGGCCCGCCGCCAACCGAATCGCGCGACGACATCAGCACGAAGCGGCCGACCCGGAACGGCAGCGTCGAAAAATTGCCGCGTGCCGACAGGTACTGGGCGACGTCGAGCGGGCTCGAATTGCGCAGGCGGGCCAGCGTCACATGCGGCATGAACTTGCGCGGGTCGGCCGGGATGCCGAGCCGCTGGCAGATGCGCTCGATCTCGGCCTGCAATGCGGAAAGATCGGGCGAAGCGGCGACCCCGGCCCACACCGCATGCGGCTTCTTCTGGCCGAAGGCGCCGACGCCGGACAGCGTCAGCGGGAAGGACGGGCGGTGAACACGGTCAAGCGCATTGGCGATGTCGTCGGCGACATGGCCCTCGACATCGCCGATGAAGCGCAGCGTCAGATGATAGTTTTCGACATCGATCCAGCGGGCTCCGGGCAGGCCGCCCCTGAGCAGGGACAGTGAAAGAGCGGCATCACGCGGTATCTCGAGGGCGGTAAAAAGACGCGGCATGGGAAGCCTCCTGTCCTCGAATCGAACTCTTGCCCCTAGCGAATCATCGATATTCAAACGGGGCAAGGGGTTTGTTGGTCGCAGGCCTGCCTAAAAGCTTCCCCTGCGGAAGGTGTTGCGACGGCGAACCCTCGCCTTCAGGAATTGCCCCGGACCGCTTCAATGGTCTTCTCCACACTGGGCAGGATACCCTCGACGATGCGGTCGACGCCTCGGGCGTTTGGATGAAGGCCGTCCTCGAGTTGCAGGACGGATTGACCGGCGATGCCCTCGAGAAAGAAAGGATAGAGCGGCACGCCATATTTTTCAGCCAGTCTCGGAAAGGTCGCGTCAAAGGCGTTCTGGTAGTCGGCGCCGAGATTGGGCGCCGCGCGCATTCCGGCCAGCAAAACGGCGATCTTGCGCTGCTTCAGCTTTGCCAGCATGGCGTCCAGGTTCTTTTCCGCTATGGCGGGCGAAACGCCGCGCAGCATGTCATTGGCGCCGAGCTCCAGGATGACCAGCTGCGTGCCGTCCGGCACCGACCAGTCGAGCCGCGACAGGCCGCCGCTCGTCGTATCGCCGGAGACGCCGGCATTGGCGACCGTGACATCGTAGCCCTTGGCGCGCAGCGCCGCCTGCAACTTCTCGGTGAAGCCCTGACCTGGCCCGAGGCCATAACCCGCCATCAAGCTGTCGCCGAAACCGACAATGGTGAACGGTTCGGCGCGCGCCGACGAAATGGCGCCGCAAATGGCGAGGAAAAGGGCGAAGGCTGCGGCAAAGGTGTGTTTGAAAGCCATGCGGCAGGCCCCATATGACCAGGAACATCTGTTGGCGAAGGCAGGTTTTCGTCTTTGTCGAGCATCGGATGCTCTAGCCTTCATCCCCCATATAGGACGATTTGATTTTGGAAGAAGCCGTCATTTCGCTGAAAGACGTATCGCTGACGCTCGGCGAAGGTGCATCCTCGGTCCATGTGCTGAAGGGCGTCAGCCTCGATGTGGCGGGCGGCGAAGCGACAGGCATCGTTGGACCTTCAGGTTCGGGAAAGTCGACATTGCTGATGGTTTTGGCCGGGCTTGAAAGGGTCGATTCGGGGACGGTCCGAATTGCCGGCGAGCTGCTCAACGGCAAAAGCGAAGATCAGATCGCATCGTTTCGGGGACGAAACATCGGCATCGTGTTCCAGTCGTTCCATCTCATCCCCAATATGACGGCGCTGGAAAACGTTGCCGTCCCGCTGGAGCTTGCCGGCCATGTCGATCCATTCGGCGTGGCGGCACGCGAGCTGGCGGCGGTGGGCTTGAGCGATCGCGTCACCCATTACCCCGGCGAATTGTCTGGCGGCGAGCAGCAGCGCGTGGCGATCGCCCGGGCGCTGGCGCCGTCGCCGCGCATCCTGATCGCCGACGAGCCGACCGGCAATCTCGACCAGGCAACGGGGCGGCACGTCGCCGACCTGCTGTTTGCCAAGGCGGCCGAACGCGGCATGACGCTGGTGCTGGTCACGCATGACCCGGTACTCGCGGCGCGCTGCTCGCGCCAGGTGTCGATGCGGTCGGGGCTGATCGAAGACGCGCCTAAGCCGGCCACCAGGGCTGGCAGGGTGACCGCATGATGCCGCTGGCGCGCACGCTGAGGCTCGCCTTTCGGTTTTCGCTGCGAGAAATGCGTGGCGGGCTGTCCGGCTTCCTGATCTTCCTTGCCTGCATCGCGCTCGGCGTCGCTGCGATCGGCGGCGTCAATTCGGTGGCGCAAGCGATTTCCGCCGGTGTTGCCGACCAGGGCCAGACGCTGCTCGGCGGCGATCTCCGCTTCCAGCTCAACCAGCGCGATCCGACTAGATCGGAACGCAGCTTCCTCGACCAGCTTGGCACGGTTTCGCACAGTGCCAATATGCGCTCGATGGCGAGGCTCGAGGACGGCTCCGACCAGGCGCTGGTCGAGGCCAAGGCGGTCGACGGCGCCTATCCGCTCTACGGCGCGCTGGAGACCGAGCCGGTGCTGTCGCGAGAAGATCTGTTCGGCGAAAAATCCGGGGTCTTCGGCGCCGCCGCGCCGGACCTCTTGTTCGAGCGGCTGAACCTTGGCATCGGTGACCGGCTGAAGCTCGGCAGCGCGACGTTCGAGCTGCGTGCCAGGCTGGTCAACGAGCCGGATGCAGTGTCGGATGGCTTCGGTTTTGCGCCGCGGCTGATGGTGTCGACCGACGGGCTTGCCGCTTCCGGCCTGATCCAGCCGGGCAGCCTGGTCGAGAACGCCTATAAGGTCCGCCTGCCCGGCGGCACCACTGAGGCACTGATCAAGGCGATCCAGGAGCAGGCGGCAAACCAGTTCCCGCAGGCCGGCTGGTCGATCCGCACCCGCAGCAACGCAGCACCGGCGCTGTCCTCGAATATCGAACGGTTTTCGCAATTCCTGACTCTGGTTGGGTTGACGGCGCTGGTGGTCGGCGGCGTCGGCGTGGCCAATGCGGTGCGTGCCTATCTCGACGGCAAGCGCGGCGTCATCGCCACCTTCAAGAGCCTGGGGGCTTCGGGCGGCTTCGTCTTTGCCGTCTATCTGGTGCAGATCCTGATGATCGCCGCCCTCGGCATCACGCTAGGCCTTGTGCTTGGCGCGCTGATGCCGTTCGCGGCCAGCGCCGCACTCCAATCGGTCATTCCAGTGCCGGCGGAAGGTGGGTTCTATCCCGGCGCCCTCGGCATGGCAGCGCTGTTCGGGCTGCTGGTGACGCTGGCTTTCGCCTTGCTGCCGCTCGGCCGCGCCCGGGACGTGCCGGCAACGGCGCTGTTTCGCGAAATGGGTTTCGAGGGCCGCGGTTTTCCCCGCCCGCTCTATATCGCCGCGGCATTGGGCATCGCGCTGCTGCTCGCGGTACTGGCGATCCTGTTTTCCGGCGACCGCCGTATTGCCTCGATCTTCGTTGGCGCCACGATCTTTTCGTTCCTGGTGCTGCGTGTGGTCGGCTCGCTGGTGCAGTGGGCGGCGAAGAAAAGCCCGCGCGTGCGCTCGACCGCGCTCAGGCTCGCCATCGGCAACATCCATCGGCCTGGCGCCTTGACGCCGTCCGTGGTGCTGTCGTTGGGACTCGGGCTGACGCTGCTGGTGACGCTGGCGCTGATCGACGGCAATCTCAGGCGGCAGATCTCGGGCAGCCTGCCGGAAAGGGCACCGAACTTCTTCTTCGTCGATATCCAGAGCAGTGACGTCGATGCCTTCTCCGCGCTGGTCGGCAAAGAGGCACCGCAAGGCAGGCTGATCAAGGTGCCGATGCTGCGCGGCCGGGTGATGGCGCTCAACGGCGTCGATGTCGACAAGGTCAAGGTTCCGGCCGAAGGCGCCTGGGTACTGCGCGGCGATCGCGGCCTGACCTATGACGCAAAGCTGCCGGAGAATGCGACGCTGACCGAGGGCAGCTGGTGGCCGGAGAACTATGCCGGCGAGCCGCTGGTCTCGTTTTCCGCCGAGGAAGGCAAAGAGATCGGGCTGAAGCTCGGCGACACCATCACCGTCAACGTGCTCGGCCGCAACATCACGGCCAAGATCGCCAATTTCCGCCAGGTCGAATGGGAAACCATGGGCATCAATTTCGTCATGGTGTTCTCGCCCAACACATTCGCCGGTGCGCCGCATGGCTGGTTGGCGACGCTGACCGAGACGAATGCGTCGGCAGCCGACGATGCGCATCTTCTCAACGCCGTCACGCGTGCCTTTCCCGCGGTGACGACGGTCAGGGTCAAGGACGCGCTCGAAATCATCAACCGGCTGGTGGCGCAGCTCGGCACAGCAATCAGGGCAGCAGCGGGCGTGGCGTTGATCGCCTCGGTGCTGGTGCTGGCCGGGGCGCTCGCCGCCGGCAACCGGGCTCGCATTCACGACGCGGTGGTGCTGAAGACCCTGGGTGCGACCAGAAAAACGCTGATCGCCGCGTTTTCGCTGGAATACATGCTGATCGGCCTTGCTACCGCGATCTTCGCGCTGGCGGCGGGCGCTGTGGCGGCATGGTTCGTCGTCGCGCGCATCATGACGCTGCCATCGCACTTCATGCCCGAGGTGGCGGTGGCGACCATCGGCTTTTCGCTGGTGGTCACGGTCGGCATCGGCCTTGCCGGCACGTGGCGGGTGCTGGGCCACAAGGCGGCGCCGGTGCTGCGGAATCTTTGAGCCAGAGCCGGTTTCGATTAAATCTCGGTAATGTTCCGGGCGGGAAGGCCAATAAAACCGTATCTCCGGCACTTCACGGAGCATTACGCTTGGTTACGGTCTTGTCCTTTACGCCAAGAACCATCATATTTCGGCGCAGGCATGCTGGAGCCCCGCCAGCGGCGCCTGGGTTCAAAAGGACCTGACACCGGACGGGGCAGAAGCAATATGAGGATTTCCATGGCTGATCCCGTTCGCAATTATCAGACGCGCGCCGTGCCCGGCGCCGGCGTCGATGCTGCCATCGACCAGGGCCTGCGGGCCTACATGATTAAGGTCTACAATCTGATGGGGCTTGGCCTCCTCATCACCGGCCTTGCCGCGGTCGGCACAATCATGCTGGCCACTACCAGCGATCCCGCCTCGGCGGTCGCGACGTTGCCAAGCGGCGAGATGCTGACCTCGTTCGGCTACGCGATCTTCGGCTCGCCGCTGAAATGGCTGGTGATCTTCGCCCCGCTGGCAGCGGTGATGTTCCTGTCGTTCCGCGTCCAGTCGATGAGCGTTTCGGCCGCGCAGACGACATTCTGGGTCTACGCCGGCCTCGTCGGCCTGTCGCTGTCGTCGATCTTCCTGGTCTACACCACCGCCAGCATCTCGCAGACCTTCTTCGCCACCGCCGCCGCCTTTGGCGGGCTGTCGCTCTACGGCTACACGACCAAGCGCGATCTCTCGGCGTTCGGGTCGTTCCTGGTCATGGGCCTGGTCGGCCTGATCATCGCGATGGTGATCAACATCTTCCTGCAGTCGTCGGCGCTTTCCTTCGCCGTTTCGGCGATCGGCGTGCTGATCTTCGCTGGCCTCACCGCCTACGACACGCAGAACATCAAGGAGATGTACTTCGAGGGCGACGAGACCGATGTCGCCGGCCGCAAGGCGATCATGGGCGCATTGAGGCTCTATCTCGACTTCATCAACCTGTTTATGTTTCTGCTGCAGTTCATGGGCGACCGTCGCTAAGTACGGTTTTCCTGGACCAGCGAGTTTGGAAAGGGCGGCCCAATGGCCGCCCTTTTCTTTTGTCCCGGCTTTTGCTGTGATATAGGGCAGATGAACGACGTGCCTAAATTATGCGCAGCATCACGATACGCGCCGCGACATTGGCCGACCTTGACCAGATCACGGAAATCTATGCCGACGCGGTGATAAACGGCACGGCGAGCTACGAACTCGAACCGCCGAGCCGCGCCGAGATGGGCACGCGCTTCGACACTCTGATGGCGGGCGGCTTTCCCTATCTCGTTGCGGAAAAGGCCGGCGCCGTGCTCGGCTATGCCTATGCCGGGGCGTTCCGGCCGCGCCCGGCCTACCGCTTCGTCGTCGAGGATTCCGTCTATGTCGCGCCCGAGGCCAAAGGGCAAGGCGTCGGGCTGCTCTTGATGCAAGGGCTGATCGAAGCGGCCAAGGCGGCGGGTTTTCGCCAGATCATCGCGGTGATCGGCGACGGCCGGCCCGACAGCGCCTCGGTAAGGTTGCACGAGAAGCTCGGCTTTCGTCATTCCGGCCGCCTGGAAGGCTCAGGCTATAAGCACGGACGCTGGCTGGACACGGTTTTCATGCAGCTGCCGATCAACGGCGGGGCGTCCATCCCGCCTGATCCGCAATCGCTGCCCGAGCGCAAGTTCCGCCTGCAAAAATAAAGGGTTACGCCTCGACCAGCTTCAGTGTTCGGTCGAACACGCCAAGCACCCGGCCGAGTTCCTGGCCGCGCTTGAGGATGCGCCCGCCGGCGGCGATGACGGCGAACGCGCCTTGCCGGCGCGCCAGCTTCGGATCCTTGACGATCTGGAAAAGCGGCACTTCGCTGGTGCGGCGGAAGACGGAAAAAACGGCGCGGTCGGCGAGATGGTCGATGGCATAGTCGCGCCACTCATTGGCGGCAACCATACGGCCGTAGAGCCTGAGGATCTGGTCCAGTTCGCGCCGGTCGAACCGCACCGGCTGGTCGAGGCGTTCGCGTCTTGCCTCATGCAGCGGGATCAATATTGCGGATGCGTCCCCATCCTCCGTCCCGCTGCTGCGATCAGTCATGCCTGGATCCTCGCAATGAATCGTACGCCGACCAAAGTTGGCGCTTTCGTTGCCGAATTGCAAGGCCCGGCCGGGCAACGGCAGCACCGCGCGGTTTCTCCAGCGTCCAGTCACGTTTGCGAAACGCCTGTTGAAATTGGTGATGCTTTGCCACAATCCTGCCCTTTTTTATCCGTGCTCATGCCCCAATGTCCGACGAATTTACCGGCGTTGCCTGAGACGGTTCGGTCCGGCACCGGCTCGTAAACCCCAAGCCCCCCGCCCACGGGTCTGCGTCGGATCGAACCAACCTCGGTTTTTCCTTGGAAAGATCGGGTGCGACGATCCCAAAACCTAAATGACCGGCGTCAGAAGCAAGCTGACGCCGGTTTTTTATTAGCCGTGGCGATGCGATCCATCCAGATAGGCTGTCGTCGGAGGCTTGAGCGCGGTTATCCCTTCTCCCACAACAAGGGGAGAACGGGGGCGCCCTATCTAAGGCTTGCGGATAAAGGCTGCGCCCAGGATCGGCCCGGGCATGCCGTCCTTGCCGACCGACTGCAGCAGCACGGCGCAGCCGCCCTTCTTGGCGATCTCGCTCATCGGCAGTTCGTAGCGCTGCGCCTTGCCGTGCCACATGCCGGCGGTCTGGATGCTGGAGACGGCGTTCCAGTAGGTCATGCTGCGGCCACTGTTTTCACCCTTGCCGATCTTTATCGTCTGCGGCGGATTGAAATAGACGATGACGACATGCGCGTCGGTTGGGCCGGTCACAGCGTCGCCGGCATCGATCATGACGCGATCGCTGGTCCGGCTGACCTTGATGCCGACGCGCATGCCTTCGCCGACCCTCTCCATGCGGGCCAGCGCGCCGTCGACTTCCTTGCGGCTGGCGCCGTTGACATGGCTGCGGCCGTTTATGACGGCTTGCGGGGTGTAGACGGAACGACTGCCGAAGGCGCGCATATACTCGTATTGCCGCTCGGTATTTTCCTTGCGGCTCAGCGTGTCCTGCCAGCCGAGGTAATCCCAATAATCGACATGATAGGCGAGCGCGACGATGTCCTCCTTGGCGGCGAGCTCGGCGAAGAATTCATCTGCCGGCGGACAGGAGTTGCATCCCTGGCTGGTGAAGAGCTCGACGACGCCTAATGGCTTGTCGGTTGGCTCGGCAAGGGCCCTGCCGGCAAACGCCGAGAGGGCCAGCGCAAGGGCCGCAAGCCGCAATGGTCTTCGAGATGGCATGGCCGTTCCGATCCCGCCGGTGACGCCGGCTTTGTTCTGGTTGTCGAAATATGTGGCAGAAGCGGCAGTCAACGGGAAGTCACGTTGCGGTGAAATTTTGCCGTTGCAACCGCTGGCAAGGGCGCAATAGGTGGACTTGCACTTCACCATGGAAGCGATTCGGGCGGCAATCAGCATGTGGCAATCTCTCCTGGCGCCGGTCGACCTCTATTGCGAACGGACGGGGCCGGAATTCTGGGCCGAACCGCTCAATGCGCTGAGCAATCTGGCTTTTTTTGCCGCCGGGCTATGGGGTGTCTGGCAGGTGCGCAAGCGCGGCACCGGCACCTTCGCCGAAGTGCTGGCCTGGTGGGTGGTGGCGATCGGCGTCGGCTCGTCGCTGTTCCACACCTTTGCCAACCGTGGCACGGTCTGGGCCGACGTGCTGCCGATCGCCGGGTTCACGCTGGCCTACACGCTGTTCAACCTGCGGCGTTTTCTCGGCATGAAATGGGGCAAGGCGATCGCCATTTTCGTCGCCTTCTATGCCGTCGCCGGGCTGGTGACCTTTGCCGTGCCCGACTGGCTGCGCCAGGCGTCGAACGGGACGACCGGCTATCTGCCGCCCTTCCTGGCGCTCGCCTTCTTCGGGGCCATGGTGGCGGCCAGCGGCAACCGTGCCGGCTGGTACAATCTGGCGGGCTCGGCGATCTTCGTCGTGTCGGTCATCTGCCGGATGATCGATCCGCTGGTCTGCGGCGGCTTTCCGCTCGGCACGCATTTCCTGTGGCACATATTCAACGGGCTGATGCTCGGCGTGCTGCTGGCGGCGACAGCGCGGTTCGGAAAGCCAGGAATTAGGGCAGTAGGGCAGTAGGGCAGTAGGGCAGTAGGGCAGTAGGGGAATAAGTCGCTTCTCCTTGCTTCACCCTACTGCCCTACTCCCTTATTGCCCTACTCCCTTAAGCGGCCAGATCGCGCAGCACGTATTGCAGGATGCCGCCATTCTTGAAGTAGTCGAGCTCGTCCAGCGTATCGATGCGGCAGATGATCGGAACCTCTTTGACGCTGCCGTCGCCGTAGGTGATCCTGGCGATCATCTTCTGCCGCGGCTTGATGTTGCCCAGTCCGTCGATCTCGACCAGTTCGTCGCCCTTGAGGTTGAGCGAGGCCCATGAGGTGCCTTCCTCGAAGACGAAGGGGATCACGCCCATGCCGACCAAATTGGAGCGGTGGATGCGCTCGAAGGACTGGGCGATGACCGCGCGGACGCCCAGCAAATTGGTGCCCTTGGCCGCCCAGTCACGCGACGAGCCGTTGCCATATTCGACGCCGGCGAAGATGACCAGCGGCACGCCTTCCTTCTTGTATCGCATGGCGGCGTCGTAGATCGATTCCTCTTCTTTCGACGGGTAATGGATGGTGTAGCCGCCCTCGCGGCCGTTCTCGCCCAGCATGTGGTTGCGGATGCGGATGTTGGCGAAGGTGCCGCGCATCATTACCTCATGATTGCCGCGGCGCGTGCCGTACTGGTTGAAATCGGCGACGCCGACGCCGTGGTCGGTGAGGTACTTGCCGGCCGGCGAGGCCGCCTTGATCGAACCGGCCGGCGAAATGTGGTCGGTGGTGATCTTGTCGCCGAACAGACCGAGCACACGCGCGCCCTTGATATCGCCGATCTTGCCGAAGCCCGACGTCATGCCGGCGAAATAGGGCGGGTTCTGCACATAGGTGGAATTGTCGTCCCAGGCATAGGTCTGGCCTTCCGGCGCCTTGACGTTCTGCCAGTACTCGTCGCCCTTGAAGACGTCTGCATATTTGCGGGCGAACAATTCGCGCGTGACGTTCTTCTCGATGAATTCCTGGATCTCGACCGAACTCGGCCAGATATCCTTGAGATAGACCGGATTGCCGTTGCGATCCTCGCCGAGCGGTTCGGTGGTCAGATCCTTGGTCACGGTCCCGGCCAGCGCGTGGGCGACGACCAGTGGCGGCGAGGCGAGATAGTTCGCTTGCACGTCGGGCGAGACGCGGCCTTCGAAATTGCGGTTGCCGGACAAGACTGCCGCAGCAATCAAGCCCTTATCGTTGATGGTCTTGGAGATCGGCGCCGGCAATGGGCCGGAATTGCCGATGCAGGTGGTGCAGCCGAAGCCGACCAGGTTGAAGCCGATCTGGTCGAGCTCCTTCTGCAGGCCGGATTTCTCGAGATATTCGGCGACGACCTGGCTGCCCGGCGCCAATGAGGTCTTGACCCACGGCTTCTGCTCGAGGCCGAGCCGGTTGGCATTGCGCGCCAACAGCCCGGCGCCGATCAGCACGCTCGGGTTCGATGTGTTGGTGCAGGAGGTGATGGCGGCGATGACCACATCGCCATGGCCAAGATCGTAGCTCGTGCCCTCGACGGCATAGCGCTTGTCGATTTCGGCGGCCTTCCTGTATTCGGACTCCATGGCCTTGGCGAAGCCAGCCGGAATGTCTTCAAGTGCGACCCGGCCTTCCGGCCGCTTCGGGCCGGCCATCGACGGGACGACACTGCCGAGATCGAGCTCCAGCAGGTCGGTGAAGACCGGATCGGCCGAGCCGGCATCGCGCCACAAGCCTTGCGCCTTCGAATAAGCCTCGACCAGGGCGATGCGGCTTTCGTCGCGACCGGACATTGTCAGATAGCGGATGGTTTCGCTGTCGACCGGGAAGAAGCCGCAGGTGGCGCCATATTCCGGCGCCATGTTGCCGATGGTGGCGCGGTCGGCCAGCGTCATGTTGGACAGGCCCGGCCCGAAGAATTCGACGAACTTGCCGACGACGCCCTTCTTGCGCAGCATCTGGGTGACGGTGAGCACCAGGTCGGTGGCGGTGACGCCTTCCCTCAGCCTGCCGGTGAGCCGGAAGCCGATGACTTCAGGCAGCAGCATGGAGACCGGCTGGCCAAGCATCGCGGCCTCCGCCTCGATGCCGCCGACGCCCCAGCCGAGAACGCCGAGGCCGTTGATCATCGTGGTATGTGAATCGGTGCCGACGCAGGTGTCGGGATAGGCGGTGGTCTCGCCGTCTTCGCTGTTGGTCCACACGACCTGACCGAGATATTCGAGATTGACCTGATGGCAGATGCCGGTGCCGGGCGGCACGACGCGGAAATTGCGGAACGCCTGCTGGCCCCATTTCAGGAACTTGTAGCGTTCCTCGTTGCGCTCATATTCAAGCTCGACATTGCGGGCGAAAGCCAGTGGCGTGCCGAATTCGTCGACGATGACCGAATGGTCGATGACCAGATCGACCGGCACCAGCGGATTGATCTTTTGTGGGTCGCCGCCGAGCGAGGCCATGGCGTCGCGCATGGCGGCAAGGTCGACCACGGCTGGAACGCCGGTGAAATCCTGCATCAGCACGCGTGCCGGGCGATAGGCGATCTCGACGCCGGCGGTGCCCCGGTCAGTCAGCCAGCCGGCGACCGCCTGGATGCTCTCCTTGGTGACGGAACGGCCGTCCTCGTTGCGCAGCAGATTCTCCAGCAGCACCTTCATCGAATAGGGCAATTGGGCAATACCGGTGAGGCCGTTCTTTTCGGCCTCGACAAGGTCATAGTAAACGTACTCGGTGCCGCTGGCGGTCAGCGTGCGGCGGCAATTGAAGCTGTCGAGTGATTTGGACACGTGCGATCCCTAACTGTCGGTTGCCGGAAGGGAACGGACGCCAGTGGGCATGCAAATCACGCGCAAAGGTGCGGGTACGGCCATTTCCGCTATCCGTTCCCAAGCGTCCGGGCCGTTCAAGGCGGCACGCGCGCTGGTTCGGCGCAAATTCGGTTCCCGTGCCGACCGCTGGCACGGATGATGCGGATATAGAGAATTTTCTGGAATAGTTCTAGACACGGAATCGCCATTTTTGGTGCGGCGCGCCGAAGCCGCGCCTGAACTTTCGGCGAAGGGGGACGGATGCGGCTGATCGCCGAAAATCTGGGCGGCGAACGCGGCGGCGAGACGGTATTTTCCGGCATCGAATTCGCGCTGGGGGATGGCCAGGCGCTGGTCGTCACCGGGCCGAACGGCGCCGGCAAATCGACGCTGCTCAGGATCGTCGCCGGACTGTTGCCGGTGGCGGCAGGCCGTGTGCGGTTCGAAGATGGTGGCGAAGACTTTGCGTCGGCGGCCTCGGCGTGTCACTATCTCGGCCACCTCAACGCGATGAAGACGGCGCTGAGCGTTACGGAAAACCTGTGCTTCTGGCGCGATTTTTCGGGCGCCGGTTCCGCGGGTGTTGGAGAGGCGCTGGAAACCGTCGGGCTGGGCGGCATCGGCCATCTGCCTTTCGGCTATCTCTCGACCGGGCAACGCCGCCGCGCGGCGATTGCAAAACTGCTGGTAAGCCACCGGCCATTGTGGCTGCTCGATGAGCCGACGGCAGGACTGGACAACGCTTCGGAGGAGAGATTCGGCGAATTGATGGGGAAGCACCTCGAGAGTGGGGGGATCGTGGTTGCGGCGACGCATTTGCCGCTTGGGATCGAGGGGGCACAAGGGCTGGTGATGGGCGAGGCCGTTTGATGTTGGTGCTCTACGGCGCCCCCCTCTGTCCTGCCGGACATCTCCCCCACGAGGGGGGAGATTGGCAGCTTCGTCGCTGCGCTCAACTCTCAACGATCGAGATTGGCGAAGGCAGTCGTGACAGCCAATCTCCGCCCTTGAGGGGGAGATGTCCGGCAGGACAGAGGGGGGTGCCCAGGCGAAAGCATCTCACATCATGCTAGCCCTCTTCCTGCGCGACATCCGCCTGAGTATCCGCGCCGGCGGCGGGGCGCTTACCGGCGTGATTTTCTTTCTCGCCGTTATCGCGACCATCCCCTTCGGCGTCGGTCCCGAGCTGAAGCTGCTGGCCCGCATCGGCCCGGCGATCCTGTGGATCGCCGCATTGCTGGCCTGCCTGCTCGGCCTCGACCGGCTGTTCCAGGCCGACCGCGAGGACGGCTCGCTCGATCTTCTGGTGCTTGGCAACGACCGGCACATGCTGGCCTTGACCGTTCTGACGAAATGCCTGGCGCATTGGGCGGGAAGCGTGCTGCCGCTGGTCATCGCCGCTCCCTTGCTCGGCCTGTTCATGAACATGGAGCCCATCGGCATCGGTGCGACGGCGCTGACGCTTCTGGTCGGTACGCCGGCGATCACCTTCATCGGTGCCGCCGGTGCCGCGGTGGCGGTGGCGCTGCCGCGCGGGGGCCTGCTGATCTCGGTGCTGGTGCTGCCGCTAACCATTCCCGTGCTGATCTTCGGCGTATCAGCAAGCTATGGCGCGGTGGCGAACCCCGATCCTTTTCTGCAGCCCTTCCTCATTCTCGCCGCGCTGACCCTGTTCCTTGCCGTGCTCGGGCCGGTGGCGGCGGCGCTGGCGCTTCGGCACGGAACGGATTGATGTGGCCGCTGCGCATAGAGAACCCGATCTTTCTCCAGACAATCTACGGCAACTATCCGGACCTGTCTTCCGTCGAGGTAACCAAGGCCGAAATCAATCGTGAAGGGCCTAGCATGTACCTTTCCTTCATCTCGACCGTCCTCCCCTACCGGCCCCCCGCCAAATGGGCGGCGTTCAATGCCGTGTCTTTCGGGCTTGAGTTCATCGCGGTCGAATCGATTAGCCTTCGCAAGTTCCGGAGCCATGGCTGGAGTGCAATCAGGATGTGGGATGACGCCGGTAGAATCCTGCTTACCTGCGAAGGGGCTGTCAGGCTGTCTCTGACGTGCCAATACATGCGTATCAAAAACATATCAGGTGTTTTGCGTTCGCAGTGACCTTCGGCTTGCGATAACCGCAAATCTGCCGCAGACCCGTTCATTGCGACAAACAGCCGGTGAGGCTATGAATTCCGCCGTGAGAAGCCTTGGATCGGGAAAATGAGCGTTCACGCCCTTTATGTCACCGCCGCCTATGCGATCACGGCCGTGGTGCTGGGTGGGCTGATCGGCTGGATTCTGCTCGACCAGCGCGGCCGCAAGCGAGAGCTTGCCGAGCTGGAGGCATCCGGCGTGCGCCGGCGCTCCGATAAGGCAGTCAAATCATGAGCACGGAAACCCAAACACCGGCGCGCCGCCGCCTGATCGTGCTGCTGCCGCTGGTGGTCTTTCTCGGGCTGGCGGGATTGTTCCTGGCGCAGCTTTTGTCCGGGCGCGACGTGTCGGAAGTGCCGTCAGCGCTGATCGGCCTGCCGGCGCCGCAGACCAACCTGCCGGCGCTCGAAGGCACCAATTTGCCGGGCCTCGATTCAAAACAGTTCGCCGGCAAGGTGACGCTGGTCAACGTCTTCGCGTCCTGGTGCGCGCCGTGCCGCGAAGAGCATCCGGTGCTGCTGGCGCTGTCGCAGGACAGACGCTTCGTCATGGCGGCGCTGAACTACAAGGACCAGCCGGAAAACGCCCGTCGGTTCCTTGGCGATCTCGGCAACCCATTCCAGGCGATCGGCGTCGACCAGGCCGGACGCACGGCGATCGACTGGGGTGTCTACGGCGTGCCGGAAACCTTCGTCATCGGCAAGGATGGCAAGATCGCCTATAAGCATGTCGGGCCGCTGACGCCGGACTCGGCGCGGACGCTGCTGTTACCCGAAATCGAGAAGGCACTCGCGGCTCCGGGCTGAGACACCTGAAACGCGATGGACGAACGAGACATCCGCGATCATTTTCTGGCACAGGCGAAAGCCTGCGATGGACTTGGCTCGCCTTTCACCGCGAATTTATGCCGTGCGCTCGCTAAGGTTCTCGACGCAAACACCACGACCGGGCAGGCGGTGCTCGGTTGGCCGGGCGACGCGCGCGCCGACGCCCTCGCATTGCGGCTTTGCGGCGCGCTGCATGGGTTGGTCCTGACGGGTGCCAATGAGCGATTGGCACTGATCTATCCGCCCAACCAGACAAGCGAATCCGAGATCGCGGCGGTGCTGCCGGAGGCAATTGCGCGATCCGACGAGCGGATCGTCGCCGGCCTCGCCGGTGCGCCGCAGACCAATGAAATCGCCCGGTCGGCGATGCTGCTGCCTGGATTTCTGACGGTCGCGCGGGAAACCGGCCTGCCGCTGGACTTGTGCGAGATTGGCGCCAGCGCTGGGCTCAATCTCCTGTTCGACAGCTTTCACTACCGCTACGGCGATGCCGAGTGGGGCGACCGGACCTCCACCGTTCGGTTGGCGCCGGAGGTGCGCGGACTCGCTGTTCCGCTTGGTGGAGCGATCGACGTCCGCCACCGCGCCGGCTGTGACATCGCGCCGGTAGATGTCGCCGACGCAGCCACACGGTTACGGCTTCGGTCTTACGTCTGGGCCGATCAGGCTACGCGGCTGGCCCGGCTCGAAGCTGCGCTGTCACTTGCCGAAAAGTTTCGACCGCCACTTGTCAAAGCGGACGCGGCGGATTTTGTCGGGAAGGCGCTGGCCGCGCGGCAGGAGGGTGGCGCTTTTGTGCTCTATCATTCGATCATGTGGCAATACCTGCCGCGGGCGACCAAGGATGCGATCATCGTCGCCCTGGAGCAGGCGGGCAGACAGGCCACGGCCGCTGCGCCTATCGCAAGGCTGAGGATGGAGCCGCGCGATCCCACAAACAATTGGGCGGTACTCAGCCTGACTTTATGGCCGGGCGGCGAGACGCACCGCCTGGCCCATTGCGATTACCACGGCCGCTGGATCGAATGGGTGGGCTAAGCCCGATCCCATTCACTCAGCCGTAGATCTGCTTGTGGACCTGGTAGAGCATTTCTGAGCGGTCGGCGCGCATGTCGGCGAGGTCGCGGCTGCTGAAGCTGTCGATTTCGGCGACGAGGCGGTTGTAATGCCGGCGCTTGGCGATGCTGGCGCGAGCGCGGCTCATGAGGCTGTCGATGATCATAGCGAGTTTCCTTTTGCGCCGCATTTCGCGGCCAGTTGTTCCTCCCTTGATCTATACGGAGCATGACATAGTTATGGTGCGTTGCAAAAATAAGATGTTGCAATGCACCGTTGCGCTGGGCGCATAGCCGGTTAACGGGATGTGACCTGCCGTCCGGGCCAGCATTCGCTTCCATAATGCTTCAGACGCATCATCGATCTTGCCATATCGATCGCAGGCTGGCTTGATCGCGCCCTTGCCAAGCGACTGCTACCGGGAGGAACCATGGCCAGCGAATTCTACGAAGTTCTCGATCCGCGCTTTTCGCGGCTTTTCAACGGCAATGCACAGGTGGACAGGCTGTTTACCGGCTGCCGATGGGCGGAAGGACCGGCCTGGTTCGCGGCCGGGCGCTATGTGGTCTGGTCCGACATCCCGAACAATCGCATGCTGCGTTACGACGAGACCGACGGCAGCGTCAGCGTGTTCCGTCAGCCGTCCGGCAATTCCAACGGCAACACCGTCGACCGGCAAGGCCGGCTGGTTACTTGCGAGCATTCCGGCCGCCGCGTCAGCCGCACCGAGCATGACGGCTCGGTCATCACCATCACCGACAAATGGCGCGGCAAGCGGCTGAACTCGCCCAATGACGCGGTGGTCAAGTCCGATGGCTCGATCTGGTTCACCGATCCGAGCTACGGCATCGATACCGATTACGAGGGCGACAAGGCCGAAAGCGAGATCGGCGCCTGCCATGTCTACCGGGTCGATCCCGGCACCGGCGAGACCGAGGCGGTGATCACCGACATGGTCAGGCCCAACGGGCTCGCCTTCTCGCTCGACGAGAGCAAGCTCTATGTCGCAGATACCGGCCGCACGCATGGTGCGCAAAACCCAGCGCACATCCGGGTGTTCAATGTCGGCCAGGGCGGCAAGACGGTCTCAGGCGAAAAGGTCTTTGCCGACTGCACCGCCGGCCTGTTCGACGGTTTCAGGCTGGATGCGGACGGCCGCATCTGGACCAGCACCGCCGACGGGGTCCATTGCTACGATCCGGACGGGACGCTGATCGGCAAGGTCAAGGTACCAGAAGTCGTTGCTAATTGCGTGTTCGGCGGCAACAAGCTGAACTGCCTCTACATCGCCGGCACCACATCGCTCTACATGGTCCGGCTCATGGTCAACGGCGCCAAAACCTACTGAGCGGCCGCCAAGCATATGCAAGGGAGGGAACCATGCCATTCGTGAATATCCGCCTGGTCAAGGAGGCGATTGCCGATGACCCGGCCGGCAAAAAGGCCGCGATCGCCGCCCAGGTGACAGCGGCCATCACCGGCGTCACCGGCCTGACCAACAACGATGTCTGGGTGGTTTTCGAGGAGGTCGCTGCACGCGACTGGTTCGTCGGCGAGACCGACGTCGAGACGCGGAGACGGAAGGGCTAATCTCCCGACGGAACGGCAGCGAGGCGGAAGTTTGCGAGAGGCCTGGGGGACAGCGCCCCCTGCCCTGCCGGCCATCTCCCCCACACAGGGCCCACTTGGGGGAGATCGGCAGCTTCGTCGCCTAGCCCGTCTTTCAACGTTGGAGGTTGGCGAAAGCGGGGATGACGGCCAATCTCCCTCCTGTTTGGACCGGAGACATCGCGCTCGTGTCCTCGAATGGCATCCCGAACCTCCCGGCGCAAAGCGCGCCAAACTGTTCGCGATGTCCTCGCACACCTGTTCGCGATGTCTCCGGTCCAAACACCTCCAAGAGGGGGAGATGTCCGGCAGGACAGAGGGGGGCGCGAAGGATCGCCGACGCTCGCTTCGCGTTCGCTCTGCCCTGGGATAACGACAGCACGATGGCCGCCACTTAACGCGAGCGGATGAACTCCGCGAAGGCGGATAGGGCATCGCGCATCGTCAGCCGGTTTTCCGGCTGCGATAAGATATCCTCCACCTCCGGCGGCTTCTTGCCGAGCAGCGCTATTTCGAGCGCTGCCTCCCCATAGAGCGCGAAAGACATTGTCCGCATGACCTCGGCCAGTGCGGCGCGGGCAAACAGCGAGCGCGGCGAGGCGTGGACCAGCATGGCCGGTTTGCCGACGGCGGCATCGCGCGACACCAGCCAGTCGAGCGCGTTCTTCAGGCCGCCTGGCATACCGTGGGCATATTCCGGGCAGGAGACAATGAGGCCATCAGCGGCGGTGACCGCGTCGATCAGCGCCGCTGCTTGCGGCGGCGTCCGCTCGCCTTCGTCGTCGGGGTTGAAGATCGGCAGCCGGCCAAGTCCATCGTAGACGGAGACGTGACAGTCCGGCGGCGCGTTTTGCGCGAGTGCCGCGACCAGGGCCGAATTGGTCGAGGCGGCGCGCAGGCTGCCGGAGATGGCGAGGATGTTCAGCAAAGGAATGGAGACCGGCTTGGGCGATTCGTTGCCGGGCACGCTACCACATGGTCTCCCTGTATTCCTCATCCAGCCAGCGGTCGGTCGCCTCGGCCGAATCGGCGAGCGCCAGCTGGTCGCGCAGGATCTGGCCGAGCGTCGGCAGCGTCGCGCGGTCGTACCAGCTCTCCGGCTTCCACAGTTCGGAGCGCATGAAGGCCTTGGCGCAATGCATATAGGCGGCCTTGACCGTCACCACGACGACGCTTTGCGGCGCCTTGCCGTCGACCGCCAGCCGCTCGCGTAACGCCGCATCGACGGTTATGCGGGCATCGCCGTTGACACGCAGCGTCTCGTTCATGCCGGGAATGAGGAAGAGCAGCCCGACCGAGGGATTGAGAAGGATGTTCTCCAGCGTGTCGAGCCGGTTGTTGCCCGGCCGGTCGGGGATGGCGATGGTCTTCTCGTCGAGCACTGCCACAAAACCCGGCCTGTCGCCCTTGGGCGTCACATCGGCATTGCCGGCGCCGTCGGACGAGCCGATCAGCACGAACGGGCTCTTGCCGATGAATGAACGGCAGTGGCCGTCCAATGTCTTCAATTCCTTGCGGATCGAGCCGTCGGTCAGCCGAGGCGTCTTGTAGATCGTCCTCAACTCGTCGCGCGTGGTGATGAATTCCATGCCCCTCTCCCCTTATTCTGATGCAATTCCCTAGGGAAAACGCTACGCGCTTTTCCCGGGAAAACCGCTACACACTTTCCTGGAATTGCTCTATTTGCCGGCCTTCTCTTCCTTGCCGGCCTTGTCCTCGAGCGAATGGCGCAGGATCAACGGCATTTGGCTTAACGTGAAGACAAGGGTAATGGGAATCGTGCCCCAGACCTTGAAATAAAGCCAGGCTTCCTCAGAAAAGTTGCGCCACACGATCTCGTTCAGCGCAGCCAGAAAAAGGAAGAAGAGTCCCCATCGGAAAGTGAGCTTGCGCCAGCCTTCGGCGTCGAGATTGAAGGCGGAATCAAAGACATAGCCCAACAGCGATCTGCCAAACGCCAACCCGCCAAGCAACGTGATGCCGAACAGGCTGTTGATGATTGTCGGCTTCATGAAAGCGAAGGTCTTGTCCTGCAGCCACAGCGCCAGTGCGCCAAACACAAACACCACGATGGCCGAGACCAACGGCATGATCGGCCAGCTGCGCGTCAAAATCCACGAAACGCTGAGCGATAGCGCCGTCGCCACCATAAAGAACGCTGTGGCAATCAGGATAGGCTCGCCGATATGGCCGAGGATCGGAAATTTCCCGACAAGCCACGCGCCGCGGATGGTGGTGAAAAAGAACACCAGACCAGGCCCGAGCTCGAGCAGGAATTTCAGGCCGGGGTTCAACGCCTTGCGGCGTGGATCGGACGGGTCGCCTTCGAGGATGGGTGGGTTCATAGCGTCCTTCTTACGCATGATCCAATCCAAAGAGCCTGCAACTTTTCGGAATCATGCTCGTCAAGCCACTCCAGCGATCGCCCTGGCGAATTCGCTTGCGGAAAAGGGTTCGAGGTCGTCGACCTGTTCGCCGACGCCGATGAAATAGACCGGCAATTTGTGCTTTGCCGCGATCGCCACCAGAATACCGCCGCGCGCCGTGCCGTCCAGCTTGGTCATTACCAGGCCGTTGACGCCGGCGACATTGCGGAAGATCTCGACTTGGTTGAGCCCATTCTGGCCGGTGGTGGCGTCGACCGTCTGCAGCACGGTGTGCGGCGCTTCCGGATCGAGCTTGCCCAGCACGCGGACGATCTTTTCCAGTTCCGCCATTAGTTCGGTCTTGTTCTGCAGCCGCCCGGCGGTGTCGATGATCAGCACGTCGGAGCCGGCCTCCTTCGCGCGCTCGAAGGCGTCGTAGGCGAGGCCTGCGGCATCGGCGCCGAGCTTCGAGGCAATGACCGGCGAGTTGGTGCGCTCGCCCCAGATCTTCAGCTGCTCGATCGCGGCGGCGCGGAAAGTGTCGCCGGCGGCGAGCATCACCGAGAGGCCGCCATCGGTGAGCTTCGCCGCCAGCTTGCCGATGGTCGTGGTCTTCCCGGTGCCGTTGACACCGACCACCAGGATGACATGCGGCTTGTGGCTGAGATCGAGTTCCAGCGGCATTGCGACATGGGTCAGCACCTTCTCCACCTCGGCCGCCATGATGGCGCGGACTTCGGTGTCGGAGACGTCCTTGCCGTAGCGGCTGGCGGAGAGCGCGTCGGTAACGCGCAAAGCCGTCTCCATGCCGAGATCGGCGCGGATCAGCACATCCTCCAGGTCCTGCAGCGTGTCCTCGTCAAGCTTCCGCTTGGTGAAGACGCCGGCGATGTTGCCCGACAACTCCTTGGAAGAGCGGGCAAGCCCGTCTCGCATGCGCTGGAACCAGGAGCGCCTCGGCGCCGGTTCGGGCGCCTTCTGCGGCTCGGCTTTCTGCTCGACCTTCTTGGTTACGGTGACTTTGCCGGGGGCGGGCTTTGGCTCCGGCGATGGTTGCGGAACGGCTTCTGGCTCGGGCTTTACCTCCCCCTCGATGGGAGGGTGGGGCGCCGGCACGACCTCCGGTTCGGGCGCGATCTCGGTCAAGATCGGTTTCGTCTCGGCCGGCGCTGGCTGGCGGATCGGGGGCGGTATTTCGGCGGGAGGGACTTCGCGCGCTGGCGCTGCTGAGGGAGCCTCGGTGGGCACTACCGGCACTTCGACGGGTGCAGGTTCTGGCTGGGAGGGGACGATTTCTGGCTGCTGCGGCTCGGCCCGGATCTCCTCCGGTTCCTCAGCAGGCGTTTCCGGCTCGGGTGGAATGGTCGGCGGCGGCTCAGGCTTCTGCGATTCCGGCGCCGGTTGGGGTGCCGGAGGCAACTCTGGTTCGACTGGCGGTGGAGGTACGGCTTCGACTTCGGGTCGCGACTCGTCGCGTTTCAAAAACTCCGGGACGGCCCGCTCGGCGGCCGGTTTCAGCGCCTCCAGTTCGTCCCATTTGATCGGCGGCAGCGGCGCGGCCTCGTCTGGCCGCTCCTCGACGACTTCCTTCTTGCCGAACGAAAATATCTTCTTGAAAAACCCAGCCATGTCTTGCGCTCTCAGGCGGCGCGGGCGGCAAGCGGCGCGGCGATCAGTCGGATACCGTCATGGCCGGCGATATCAGCCTCGACAATGTCGCCCGGAGCGCCGGCAGAGACCGCGGCCAGCGTAAACCCTTCGGTGCGGCCAAGGCCGTCACGCTCAATCAGGATCGACTGATGCGTTCCAGCGAGCGAGGCAAGATGGCGGCGATAGGCGGCCTCGCCGGCGGCGCGCAGGCGTGCCGCGCGTTGCTTGACGACGACGCGGCGGAGCTGCGGCATGCGCGCGGCGGGCGTGCCCTGGCGCGGCGAAAACGGGAAGACGTGGAGATGCGTCAGGCCGCATTCCTCGACGATCTCCAGCGAGTTTTCGAACATGGCGTCCGTCTCGGTCGGGAAGCCGGCGATGATGTCGGCGCCGAAAACAATGCCGGGGCGCAGTTTGCGCACATCCTCGCAAAAGCGGATCGACTGGTCGCGGCTGTGCCGGCGCTTCATCCGCTTCAGGATCATGTCGTCACCCGATTGCAGCGACAGATGCAGATGCGGCATCAGCCTCGGCTCGGTGGCGATGGCGTCCAGCAGATCGTCGTCGGCTTCGATCGAGTCGATCGAGGAAAGCCGCAGGCGTTTCACGTCTGGCACCTGCTTCAGGATGGTCTTGACCAATTTGCCGAGCTTCGGTGCGCCCGGCAGATCGGCGCCAAAACTGGTCATGTCGACGCCCGTCAGCACGATCTCGGCATAACCATTGCCGACGAGTCGCTTGATCTGCTCGACCACGGCGCCCATCGGCACCGAGCGCGAATTGCCGCGACCGTACGGAATGATGCAGAAGGTGCAGCGGTGGTCGCAGCCGTTCTGCACCTGGACAAAAGCGCGCGCCCGGCCCTCGATGGCGTCGACCATGTGGGCGGCCGTCTCGCGCACCGAAAAGATATCGTTGACGCGCGCCTTCTCAGTGTCGTTGATGCCGAAATCCGGCAGCGCGCGATAGGAATGCGCCTTCAGCTTTTCCTCATTGCCGAGGACGAGATCGACCTCGTCCATGGCGACGAAATCCTGCGGGCCGGTCTGCGCGGCGCAGCCGGTGACGATGATGCGGGCGGCCGGGTTCTCACGGCGGGCTTTTCTGATCGACTGCTTGGCCTGGCGTACAGCCTCGCCGGTGACGGCGCAGGTGTTGAAGATGATGGCACCGCCTTCGAGGCCGCCGAGGCCCGCACTTTCGGCTTCACGCCGCATCACCTCGGATTCATAGGTGTTCAGCCGGCAGCCGAAGGTGACGACCTCGATACCCTTGTTGCCAAGAGGAGCCATCAGGCGGCGCTTTCGGTGTCGCGCGCCCACGCCCCGGTCGACGGATCGAAGCTGCCGGAAAATTCCCATTCGGCGGCACCGGTGAGGATGACGTGGTCGTCGTCGCGCCACAAAACATGCAGCGAGCCGCCGCCGGGCGTCATCAGCGTGACGCCGCGGCCGGTACGCCGGGTGCGGGACGCGGCGACCACAGCGGCGCAAGCAGCCGTGCCGCAGGCCTTGGTCAGGCCGGCGCCGCGCTCCCAGGTGCGGATGGCCATGGTCTCCGGCGAGGTCACCTGCGCGATGGTGATGTTGGCGCGCTCGGGGAAGATCGGGTGGTTTTCGAGCAGCGGGCCGAAGCGCTCGAGCTCGTACGACCAGACGTCGCGGTCGACCCAGAAGATGGCGTGCGGATTGCCCATCGAGACGACCGACGGCGAATGCAGCACCGGAGCATCGATCGGGCCGATCTGCAGCTCGATCATGCGGGTGTCGCGGAATTCCTCGGCCAGCGGGATGTCCTGCCAGCCAAAGCGCGGCCTGCCCATGTCGACCGAGATCATTCCGTCGGCATGTTCCTCGGCATTGAGGATGCCGGCGACTGTTTCAAAGGCAAATGTCTTCTGGCCGGTCTCGGCGGCGAGCGCCTGGACGACACAACGCATGCCGTTGCCGCAGGCTTGCGCCCTGGTTCCGTCGGAATTCAAGATGTCGATGAAAAAGGCGGTGCCCGGCGTCCTGGGGTCGTGGATCGCCATGATCTGGTCGAACCTGGTCGCCGCATCGGCATTAAGCGCGACGGCTGCCGCAGGCGTCACGCGATCGGCACGGCCACGCATATCGGCAACGATGATTTCGTTGCCGATGCCGTTCATCTTGGCGAAAGGGGCCGCGCTTGCCATCGATCGAAAGGTCTCTTGCCGGTTTGGCGCCTATATGGCGGATAGCGGCAGAAATTACCAGCGCGGCGTGATTTTCAAGTCACCGCGAAGACGCCAAGCACGATCAGCAGGAAGATAATCAGCACGATGCCGATGAGGATGCGTGCGCCGGTGGCAGCGGCTCCGGCCAGTGCCGGCATGCCGAGCAGGCTCGCCGCGGCCGCGATAATCAAAAGAATGATGATCCACCTGATCATGAGAGACACCTCGCAGGCGACAGGTTTGAACACCTACAAACGTCTATGTGATGCCCTAGGTTCCGCCGCGCTAGACCGCCGGCACGTCCCAGACTTCGCCCGGCCGCAAGGCGCGAAAACGTTGCCGCGGCAGGCCGGCAGCATCGAGCGCTTCGCCGAGCTTTCTGGGCGGCTCGTCGATCGGCTCGTTGGTGAGCCGGAACGTGCCCCAGTGACAGCCGGCTGCATAGGCGGCGTTGCACAAAAGCATGCCTTGCACCGCCTCCTCCGGATCCTGGTGATGTGGCGCCATGAACCAGCGCGGCTCGTAGGCGCCGATCGGCAGGATGGCGAGGCGGAAGCCGCCGTGCTTTTGCGCCATCAGCCGGTAATTGATGCCACCGTGGAAGCCGGTATCGCCGGCGAAATAGATCTTTGCGTCGGGCGTCTCGACGACGAAACCCGCCCACAGCGCCATGCGCCGGTCGCGAGTACCGCGGGCCGACCAGTGGTGCACCGGCTCGACATGGACGGCGACGCCATCGCCGATATCGACCCGGTCGCCCCAGTCATGCGCGGAAAGCCTCATACGGGGCACGGCAGCGCCGATGATCGTGTCGTTGCCGAGCGGCGTCAGCAGCAGCGGGTCGTGTCTTGTCTTCAGGCGCTTCAGCGTGGCGAGGTCGAGATGGTCGTAATGGTTGTGGCTGACCAGCACGAGGTCGATCGGCGGCAAATGCGAAAACGCGATGCCCGGCGGATTGACGCGTTTCGGACCGGCGAAGGAGAGCGGCGAGACGCGTCGCGACCAGACTGGGTCGGTCAGGATGTTCAGGCCGGCTGTCTGGACGAGCAGCGAGGAATGACCGACCATGGTGAGGCGCAGCGCAGAACCATCGATGCGCTCGACCGGTCTTGCCGGTGGAAACGGGCTCGGATCCGCCGCCGGCCATTTCGAGCGCTCGCGGCTCAATTGCCATTTCAACAGATCGGCAAAGCGACCCGGCGGCCGTCCGTCGGGATTGAAGAACAAGGTGCCGTCGAAATGATCGCTGGGCGGCCCGCTGTAATAGCGGTTGGCGGCTCTCTTTCTCGCGGCCAAGAAATCGGCTCCCTGCAGTTTGCTGATCGCCAAGAGATAATGCCGGCGCCGGCCCGCACAAGCATTTGAGGTGAACGCCAGGGATTTGGCGCCAGCGCGCCGTATCGAATCAACCGGAGGTGTCGGCCAAACGGCCAAGGCGTAACGCAATTTCAGACAATGTGCATTTTGCGACAAATTTGCAACATTACCGGCGCAAACCGTATTTTAACCATATCGGGTTGAAATTTCGCCACCTTCTCCATCTTGGTGAGGGGGACATTGCGCGGACGGCACCCCCAGCCCGATCCGACGGAGGTTGAAGAATGAAATTTTCGAAAACCGGCCTGCTGGCCGTATCGCTGGCCGCGCTCGTTGCGAGCGGCTGTTCAACCTCACGGTTCACATCGATGGACGAGCAGCAGCCGGCGCCGCTGGAAGCTGCGCCCGCCGGCAAGGTGACCGCAAACCAGCTGCCGCCGCCGGCGACACCCGGCCCGGCCGATCCGTCGAAATTTCCTACCGCGCCGCAGAACACCCAGGTCGCCTCGCTGCCGCCCGACGGGACGGCGCCTGCCGGTGCGGCCGACCTTACCGCGTCCAGCGTCGCCGGCGTGTGGAAGGCAAGCGTGTCCGGCCAGAGCTGTCAGGTGGCGACGCCGCAGACCAAATTCGGTTCGGGCTACCGCGCCGGACCGCTGCATTGCCCGGCGCCGCTCGATGGCATCAAATCGTGGAACGTCGCCGGCAAACAGCTGACGCTCTTTGACGAGAATGGCGGCACGCTGGCACGGCTCTATTCTTCGGGCGGCGAGAAATTCGACGGCCAGACTTCCAACGGCCTGCCGATCTCGCTTACAAGGTAAGAGAACGGCCCCCATTGTTACGCAATTCCGGACGGAAAACCGTTACACACTTTTCCTGGAATTGCCTCTTTTGTTTTTTACGCAATTCCGGACAGAAAACCGCTGCACACTTTTCTTGGAATTGCTCCGGAACGACGTGACCAATGCATCTGCGTGACGGCCTCCAGACCCATGCGACCGTCAAGCAGCGCTATGACCATCTGGTCGAGACGGGCGCCATCGGGCGCGATCCGGCGCAGGAGCGGATCGCCGCTGCGCTCGACCGGCTGATCGAAGAGATATCGGCAAAGCGGCTGGCGCAGAAATCAAGCGCGCTGGGGTGGTTGTTCGCCCGCAAGCGCGAGGTGCACGAGGCGGTCAAGGGCCTTTATATCCATGGCGGCGTCGGCCGCGGCAAGACCATGCTGATGGACATGTTTTTCGAGCTGCTGCCGGTGCGGCGCAAGCGCCGGGTGCATTTCAACGACTTCATGGCCGACGTGCAGGACCGCATCCAGAAGCACCGACAGGCTCGCAAGAACGGCACGGCCAAGGAGGACGATCCGATCCCGCCGGTGGCGCGCGCGCTGGCCGAGGAAGCCTGGGTGCTATGCTTCGACGAGTTCTCCGTCACCGACATCGCCGATGCGATGATCCTGTCAAGGTTGTTTTCGGCGTTGTTTGCCAATGGCGTGGTGCTGGTTGCCACTTCCAATGTTGCGCCGCAGGATCTCTACCGCGACGGCCTGAACCGTCAGTTGTTTTTGCCGTTTGTCGCTATCCTGGAGCGCCACGCGCAGGTGCTGGCGCTTGACGCCGACAAGGATTACCGCCTCGACAAGCTCAGCCGCATGCCGGTCTACGTCACCCCGGCCGATGCCGCCGCCGACCATGCGCTCGACGACGCGTGGGCGGTGATGACACATGGCAGGCCGACGGCCGAGACGATGCTGACGGTGAAGGGCCGGCACGTCATGGTGCCGCGGGCTGCAGGGGAGGCTGCGCGGTTTTCCTTCGCCGATCTCTGCGAGAGGCCGCTCGGCGCCCGCGACTATCTTGCCATTGCCGCCCGCTTCTCGACCATCTTCATCGACCATGTGCCGGTGCTCGGCGAAGGCAAGCGCAACGAAGCCAAGCGCTTCATCCTGCTGGTCGATACGCTCTACGATCATCATGTACGGCTGGTGATGAGCGCCGCGGCACCGCCGGCGCAGCTCTATACGGCCAAGCGCGGCAACGAAGTCTTCGAGTTCGAGCGCACCGCATCGCGGCTGATCGAGATGCAGAGCCACGACTGGCTGGAGGACTGGGCGAAGAGGCAGAGGGCGCAGGGATCATCGACGGAGGCACGGCAGGCACAGGCGTGAGGGATAGTACCGAAGGGGGCGCTGCCGCCGGCGCCTATAATCGATAAACATACATGACGAACCCCTCCGCCGGCCCATGCGGCTCTTTTCGCGACTCGTAAAGTGCGCGAGCAGCAACATTGTCCGGCTCGGTGCCGACCCACGCCTCCTCACAATGCTCGCGACCGAGTGCGAACATGGCGCCGAGCATCCTCGTCGCAATGCCCTGGCGTTGAAAGGCCGGCGCCACGCCGACCTCGTCTACGTAGAGTTCGCTCACCTTGTCCGGGTGGCGGTGGATGACGGCTGCGCATTGGCCAACGACGATGCCGTCGGCGAGGGCCACGACTATGAAATGACCGGGCTCCGCGAGATAGGCGGAGAGCCGATCCGGCCTGACCGGCTCGTCGAAGACTTCGTCGGCAACCCGCATCACAAGGGCGTCATCGCCAGGAAACAGCCTTCTGATTTCCAGTGCCATTGTGTAGAATTCCTCTAGTCGGCTTCAGAATTTTGACGTTTACGTAAGTCCCATTGTTTCTAACCGATTGAAATTACTCACTCCAAAATAATCGTTTGAATTTTTGTGCGGCCGGGGCTATTGCGTGCGGCGAATTTCGCGGTTCCGCAGCATTCCGGCCTCTTCCTCCGACGCCGTCATCAAATCGTCAAGGATTTGGGCGCCGTCATAGTCAAAGGGAAAACATCCTGACATGGCACGCAACAAGATAGCGCTCATCGGCTCGGGCATGATCGGCGGCACCCTCGCCCACATGGTCGGCCTCAAGGATCTCGGCGACGTCGTGCTGTTCGATATCGCCGAAGGCATCCCCCAAGGCAAGGGACTGGACATCGCGCAGTCGTCGCCGGTCGATGGGTTCGACTCGAGGCTGACCGGCGTCAACGACTATGCCGGCATCGAGGGCGCCGATGTCTGCATCGTCACCGCCGGCGTGCCGCGTAAGCCCGGCATGAGCCGCGACGATCTTCTAGGCATCAATCTGAAGGTGATGGAGCAGGTCGGCGCCGGCCTCAAGAAATACGCGCCGAAAGCCTTCGTCATCTGCATCACCAATCCGCTCGACGCCATGGTCTGGGCGCTGCAGAAGTTTTCCGGCCTGCCCAAGAGCCATGTCGTCGGCATGGCCGGCGTGCTCGACAGTTCGCGCTTTCGTTATTTCCTGGCCGAGGAATTCAAGGTCTCGGTCGAGGACGTCACCGCCTTCGTGCTCGGCGGCCATGGCGATTCCATGGTGCCGATGATCCGCTATTCGACGGTTGCCGGCATCCCGCTGCCCGACCTCATCAAGATGGGCTGGACCTCGAAAGAGCGGCTCGACCAGATCGTGCAGCGCACCCGCGACGGCGGCGCCGAGATCGTCGGCCTGCTCAAGACCGGCTCTGCCTTTTATGCGCCGGCCGCCTCGGCCATCGCCATGGCCGAAGCCTATCTCAAGGACAAGAAGCGGGTGCTGCCCTGTGCGGCGTACCTCTCCGGCCAATATGGCGTCAAGAACACCTATGTCGGCGTTCCCGTGGTAATCGGCGCCGGCGGCGTCGAGCGGATCATCGAGATCGAGCTCGCGAAGAGCGAGCAGAAGATGTTCGACAATTCGGTCGCGGCGGTGCAGGGCCTGTGCGACGCCTGCGTCAAGATCGCTCCGCATCTCGCGGCCAAGTAAGCCGGTAACCAAGCCCGCCAAGCAAGCTGGAGACATAGCGCATGAACATCCATGAATATCAGGGCAAGGCGCTGCTGAAAGGCTTTGGCGCACCCGTGGCCGAGGGCGTGCCGGTGTTCAAGGCGAGCGAGGCGGAAGCTGCCGCCAAGGCGCTGCCCGGCCCACTCTATGTGGTCAAGAGCCAGATCCATGCCGGCGGCCGCGGCAAGGGCAAGTTCAGGGAGCTCGGGCCCGATGCCAAGGGCGGCGTCAGGCTGGCGAAGTCGGTGGCCGAGGTCGTCGCCAACGCCGAGGAGATGCTCGGCCATACGCTGGTCACCAAGCAGACCGGCCCGGCCGGCAAGCAGGTCAACCGGCTCTATATCGAGGACGGCGCCGACATCGAGCGCGAGCTCTATCTGTCGATCCTGGTCGACCGCTCGGTCGGGCGCGTCGCCTTCGTCGTCTCGACCGAGGGCGGCATGGACATCGAGGCGGTCGCCCACGACACGCCGGAAAAGATCATCACCGTCGCCATCGACCCGGAAAAGGGCGTGACTGCGGACGATGTGAGGAAGCTCAACGCGGCGCTGAAGCTCGACGGCGACGCCGCCAAGGATGGCGCCACGCTGTTCCCCATCCTCTACAAGGCCTTTGTCGAGAAGGACATGAGCCTGCTCGAGGTCAACCCTTTGATCGTCATGAGGAGCGGCCGGCTGCGCGTTCTCGACGCCAAAGTGTCGTTCGACAACAATGCGCTGTTTCGCCACCCGGACGTGCTCGAATTGCGCGACACCACCGAAGAGGACGAGAAGGAGATCGAGGCGTCGAAATACGACCTCGCCTATGTCGCGCTCGACGGCAATATCGGCTGCATGGTCAACGGCGCCGGCCTCGCCATGGCAACGATGGACATCATCAAGCTTTATGGCGCCGAGCCCGCCAACTTCCTCGATGTCGGCGGCGGCGCGTCGAAAGAAAAGGTGACGGCGGCGTTCAAGATCATCACCAAAGATCCGGCGGTCGAAGGCATTCTGATCAACATCTTCGGCGGCATCATGAAATGCGACATCATCGCCGAGGGCGTCATCGCAGCAGTCAAGGAGGTCGGCCTGCAGGTGCCGCTGGTGGTGCGGCTGGAAGGCACCAATGCCGAGCTCGGCAAGAAGATCATCAACGACAGCGGGCTAAACGTGGTGTCGGCCGATGACCTCGATGACGCAGCCAAGAAGATTGTCGCGGCGGTGAAGGGCTGAGCATTTGGAAAACACTCCGTTTGCCCATCCAATATGGTCAATATTTATGATTGCCATGGGTATCGGCGGACTGTGGGCCTTTCCCGAGCGGAGAAAGATGTCGGAAAAGATGCGCCGCCACACCTCGTTCAGAATTGTTCTTCCAAGATCGCTTGACCTTGGGGTGCATCTTGGCGTGAGCGTCATGCTCTTCTTGGTGGGCCTCCTGTTGCTGTTTCGGATTATCCAGTGAGAACAGAGCGAGTCAGAGGTCGATAGGCGATGCCTCCGCACAAGATAAACCTCGTCGAGGCGGCGGATCAGAAGATCAAGAAGGTCTTCGATCCGCATATCGCCGGCGACGTGAACGACAGCCAGGTCAAGATCGCCAAATTCGGCGATGTCTTCGACTGGCACGCGCATGACAATGAAGACGAAGCATTCTTGGTGCTGCGCGGCCGCATCGCCATCGATTTCCGCGACGGCACGGTTGAGCTTGGCAGCGGCGAGTTCATCGTTGTGCCGCGCGCCGTCGAGCACCGGCCGCGCTCGCTCAGCGAACAGCCGGTGGTGCTGATGTTCGAGCCGGCGACGACGCTCAACACCGGCAACGCTAAGAGCGACCTCACCGTCGCCGATCTCAAGCGGCTCTGACCATGAACGCTGCGCCCTTCTCCTCACTCTCGGCCGATCACCAGCGCCTGCGGGCGCTGGTCGGAGCGTGGCGCGGCGAGGAAGAGGTGTCGGCCACGAAATGGGCCGACGGCGGAACAGCGAGTTCGGAAATACTGGCAGAGGCACAGTTCGGCGGCCTGTTCGTAGTGCAGCGCTATCGCCAGCGCCGCGACGGCACGGTTTCGTTCGGCGCGTACAGCGTGTTCGGCTTCGACCAGCAAAACAAAATCGTCACCATGCACCAGTTCGATTCGATGGGTTTCGTGCCGATGTCGCCGGCCAAAGGCAGCTGGAACGGCACGGAGCTGGTTCTGGAGCGGTCGTCGCAGCGCGGCTCCGCGCGTGTGACTTATATTTTCGACAATGCCGATGCCTTCCGCATGCGACTGCATTTCAAACCTGCCGGCGGCGATGGCTGGCAAGACATGGTGAGCGGCGTCTACCGGCGCGTCTCGCCTTCCTCGATCAACGGTTTTTAGAAAAGGGCTCCGATGTCCATTCTCGTCGACAAGAACACCAAGGTGCTGGTGCAGGGCCTGACCGGCAAGACCGGCACGTTCCATACCGAACAGGCGCTCGCCTACCACGGCACAAAGATGGTCGGCGGCATCCACCCCAAGAAGGGCGGCGAAACCTGGACCGGCGCCAAAGGCGAGGCGCTTCCGATCTTCGCCACCGTAGCCGAAGGCAAGGCCAGGACCGGCGCCAACGCTTCGGTCGTCTACGTGCCGCCGGCGGGTGCTGCCGAAGCGATCCTGGAAGCGATCGAGGCCGAGATCCCGCTGATCGTCTGCATCACCGAGGGCATACCGGTGATGGACATGATCAAGGTCAAGGCGAGGCTCGACCGTTCGACGTCGCGGCTGATCGGGCCGAACTGCCCCGGCGTGCTGACCCCCGACGAATGCAAGATAGGCATCATGCCCGGCAGCATCTTCCGCAAGGGCTCGGTCGGCGTTGTTTCCCGCTCGGGAACGCTTACCTATGAGGCGGTGTTCCAGACCACCAATGTCGGCCTCGGCCAGACCACCGCCGTCGGCATCGGCGGCGACCCGGTCAAAGGCACGGAGTTCATCGATGTGCTGGAGATGTTCCTCGCCGACGAAGAGACCAAGTCGATCATCATGATCGGTGAAATCGGCGGTTCGGCCGAGGAAGACGCCGCGCAATTCCTCAAGGACGAGGCAAAGCGCGGCCGCAGCAAGCCGATGGCCGGCTTCATCGCCGGGCGCACCGCACCGGCGGGCCGCACTATGGGCCATGCGGGCGCGGTCATCTCCGGCGGCAAGGGCGGCGCGGAAGACAAGATCGCGGCGATGGAATCGGCCGGCATCAAGGTTTCGCCATCGCCGGCCCGGCTCGGCACGACGCTGGTCGAGGCGATCAAGGGTTAGGGGAGTAAGGGAGTACGGGAATAGGGGAGTAGGGAACAAGACGAGGGCATTTGCCCTACTCCCTTACTCCCCTATTCCCTTACTCCCCTCCAACAAAGGAGACGAAGCAAAGGCTTCGACAGTGACATGGCAAGACAAGATCAGGCCAACGACCAGTTTTCGCTTACCTCTTTCCTCTATGGCGGCAATGCCGATTATATCGACGCGCTCTATGCCGCCTATGAGGACGATCCCGCGTCGGTCGATCCCGAATGGCAGGACTTCTTCGCGGCGCTGAAGGATGACGCCGGCGACGTGCGCAGGAACGCCAAGGGCGCCTCTTGGGCCAAGCCCTCCTGGCCGATGCAGGCCAATGGCGAGCTGGTCTCGGCGCTGGACGGCAATTGGGGCCTGGTCGAAAAGCACATCGAAAAAAAGGTCAAGGACAGGGCGGTCGGCAACGGCGCAGCGCTTTCCGACGCCGACGTGCATCAGGCGACGCGCGATTCCGTCCGCGCCATCATGATGATCCGCGCCTTCCGCATGCGCGGCCATTTGCACGCCAATCTCGATCCGCTGGGCATTGCCAAGCCGCTCGAGGATTATAACGAGCTGTCGCCGGAGAATTACGGCTTCACCGAAGCCGATTACGACCGGCCGATCTTCCTCGACAATGTGCTCGGGCTGGAATTCGGCACCATCCGGCAGATGCTCGATATCCTGACCCGGACCTATTGCTCGACGCTCGGCGTCGAATTCATGCATATTTCCGATCCCGAGGAGAAGGCCTGGATCCAGGCGCGCATCGAGGGCACCGACAAGGAGATCTCCTTCACCGCCGCCGGCAAGAAGGCGATCCTGCAGAAGCTTGTCGAGGCGGAAGGCTTCGAGCAATTCATCGATGTCAAGTACAAGGGCACCAAGCGCTTCGGCCTCGATGGCGGCGAGTCGCTGATCCCGGCGCTGGAGCAGATCATCAAGCGCGGCGGCCAGCTCGGCATGAAGGAGATCGTGCTCGGCATGGCGCATCGCGGCCGGCTGAACGTGCTGTCGCAGGTGATGGCCAAGCCGCACCGCGCCATTTTCCATGAGTTCAAGGGCGGCTCCGCCGCGCCCGACGAGGTCGAGGGCTCGGGCGACGTGAAGTACCATCTCGGTGCCTCGTCGGATCGCGAGTTCGACGGCAACAAGGTGCATCTGTCGCTGACCGCCAATCCCTCGCATCTGGAAATCGTCGACCCGGTGGTGATGGGCAAGGCGCGCGCCAAACAGGACTATCTGTTCGGCCGCAGCCGCGAGGAGATCGTGCCGCTGGAAGAGCGTGCTAAGGTGCTGCCCTTGCTGCTGCATGGCGACGCCGCCTTTGCCGGCCAGGGCGTGATTGCCGAAATCCTCGGCCTGTCGGGCCTGCGCGGCCACCGCGTCGCCGGCACGCTGCATTTCATCATCAACAACCAGATCGGCTTCACCACCAACCCGCGCTTCTCGCGCTCGTCGCCCTATCCGTCCGACGTGGCCAAGATGATCGAGGCGCCGATCTTCCACGTCAATGGCGACGATCCGGAAGCCGTGGTCCATGCGACCAAGGTGGCGATCGAATTCCGCATGAAGTTCCACAAGCCTGTCGTGGTGGACATGTTCTGCTACCGCCGCTTCGGCCACAATGAGGGCGACGAGCCCGCCTTCACCCAACCGATCATGTATCGCAAGATCCGCAACCAGAAGACGACGGTGCAGATCTATGCCGACCGGCTGATTTCCGAAGGCCACATCACCCAGGCCGAGTTCGAAAAGATGAAGGCCGATTGGCGGGCGCATCTCGAGCAGGAATTCGAGGTGGGCCAGCATTACAAGCCGAACAAGGCGGACTGGCTGGACGGCGCGTGGTCCGGCCTGCGCTCGGCCGACAACCAGGACGAACAGCGGCGCGGCAAGACCGCCGTGCCGGTCAAGATGCTGAAGGAGATCGGCAAGAAACTGACCGAGGTGCCGAAGGATTTCGAGGCGCACAGGACGATCATCCGCTTCCTCGACAACCGCCGCCAGGCGATCGAGTCCGGCGAAGGCATCGACTGGTCAACGGCCGAGGCGCTGGCCTTCGGCGCCATCCTGCTCGACGGCAATCCGATCCGGCTGTCCGGACAGGATTCGGAGCGCGGCACCTTCTCGCAGCGCCATTCCGTGCTCTACGACCAGCGCGACGAGACACGCTACATTCCGCTCAACAATCTGTCGGCTGCGCAGGCCGGCTTCGAGGTCATCAACTCGATGCTGTCGGAAGAGGCCGTGCTCGGCTTCGAATATGGCTACTCGCTGGCCGAGCCGAAGGCGCTGACGCTGTGGGAAGCGCAGTTCGGCGACTTCGCCAACGGCGCCCAGGTGGTGTTCGACCAGTTCATCTCGTCGGGCGAGCGCAAATGGCTCAGAATGTCGGGCCTCGTCTGCCTGCTGCCGCATGGCTATGAAGGCCAGGGGCCGGAGCATTCGTCGGCCCGGCTCGAGCGCTTCCTGCAGCTTTGTGCCGAAGACAACATGCAGGTCGCCAACGTCACGACGCCGGCCAATTACTTCCACATCTTGCGCCGGCAATTGAAGCGGGACTTCCGTAAGCCGCTGATCCTGATGACGCCGAAGTCGCTGCTGCGCCACAAGCGGGCGGTATCGACGCTGCCGGAAATGTCGGGCGAAAGCGCCTTTCACCGGCTGTTGTGGGACGACGCGCAGCTGCTGTCAGGCCAGGCCATCAAGCTCACCAAGGATTCGAAAATCCGCCGTGTCGTGCTCTGTTCGGGCAAGGTCTATTACGACCTCTACGAAGAGCGCGAGAAGCGCGGCATCAACGACATCTATTTGCTGCGCGTCGAGCAGCTCTATCCGTTCCCGGCCAAGGCGCTGATCACCGAACTGTCGCGCTTTCGCAATGCCGAGATGGTGTGGTGCCAGGAGGAGCCCAAGAACATGGGCGCATGGTCGTTCATCGACCCGTATCTCGAATGGGTGCTGGCGCATATCGACGCCAAGCATCAGCGGGTGCGCTATACAGGCCGGCCAGCCGCCGCCTCGCCGGCGACCGGATTGATGTCGAAGCATCTCGCCCAGCTTGCCGCCTTGCTCGACGACGCGCTTGGTGAATAGAACAGAACCGAAAGAAACGGACAGGCACAATGGCAACCGAAATCCGCGTCCCGACACTTGGTGAATCCGTCACCGAGGCGACCATCGGCAAATGGTTCAAGAAGGTCGGCGACGCGATCGCCGCCGATGAGCCGCTGGTTGAGCTCGAAACCGACAAGGTGACGGTGGAAGTGCCGGCCGCCGCCGCGGGCACGCTCGCCGAGATCGCCGTCAAGGAAGGCGAGACGGTCGGCGTCGGCGCACTGCTCGGCACGATTTCGGCGGGCGCCGGCGCGGCAGCCAATGCCGCCGCCGCTCCGGCGGACAAACAGGATGCGGTATCGCAGGCTTCGGCTCCCACCGCAGCCTCGAGCGTCAAGCAGGCCGCTGCCGAGACGGCCAAGATCGCCGGCGACGCCGGCGCGATCGAGACGCGCACAATGCCGCCGGCGCCGTCGGCGGCAAAGCTGCTGGCCGAGCACAATCTCGCGGTCGACCAGGTATCGGGCTCGGGCAAGCGCGGCCAGGTGCTGAAAGGCGACGTGCTCGACCTTATCGCCAGGGGCGCGCCGTCGCAGCCGGCCGAAATGCCGAAGGCAGCGCCTGTACCGGCACCCGTTGCCGCGCGCGCGCCGTCCCCGGCCGACGATGCGTCGCGCGAGGAGCGCGTGCGCATGACCAAGCTGCGCCAGACGATCGCGCGCCGCCTCAAGGAAGCGCAATCGACCGCCGCCATGCTGACCACCTTCAACGAGGTCGACATGAGCGCGGTGATGGCGCTGAGGGGCAAATACAAGGACGTGTTCGAGAAGAAGCACGGCGTGAAGCTCGGCTTCATGGGCTTCTTCACCAAGGCCGTCACCCATGCGCTGAAGGAGATCCCGTCGGTCAATGCCGAGATCGACGGCACCGACATCATCTTCAAGAACTACGCTCATATCGGCGTTGCCGTCGGTACAGAGAAAGGCCTTGTCGTGCCGGTTGTGCGCAATGCCGACCAGATGTCCATCGCCGAAATCGAGAAGGACATCGGCAGGCTGGGGCTTGCGGCGCGCGACGGCAAGCTCTCCGTCGCCGATATGCAAGGCGGCACGTTCACGATTTCCAACGGTGGCGTTTACGGGTCGCTGATGTCGACGCCGATCCTCAATGCGCCGCAGTCGGGCATTTTGGGCATGCACAAGATCCAGGAGCGGCCGGTGGTGGTCGGCGGCCAGATCGTGATCCGGCCGATGATGTATCTGGCGCTGTCCTACGACCACCGCATCGTCGACGGCAAGGAAGCGGTGACTTTCCTGGTCCGGGTCAAGGAAAGCCTGGAGGATCCCGAGCGGCTGGTGCTCGACCTCTAGGGGGCTCCGGTGGCTGAGCCGATCGACCCGATAGATCTGTTCGAACTATTGTCGACAGGCCGTGCTGGCCCAATCGAGCTCGGCAAGAGCGACCGCGAGACGGTTCGCAGCTTGATAGATCCGGAGGATCTGCGGGCGGACAATCATTATCGCCACGGGGACGCCGGATCGGCGTGGTGCATCTATGGTGCCAATTGCGAGTTCTTCTTCAGTCCCGATTTTCGTCTGAGGTCGATTAGTGTCGAGCCTGTCTTCGGAAGACTGGAATCGGGTGGAACGATGGCGACTTGGTACGGCCATCTTAACGTCGATGTGGGCCGGCATCCCGTGACTTTTGCAGGCACAAAACCGATTGCCATACATACCTTGCCCAAGGCACTGCAGTTCCTGAACAAGAGCGAGTTCAAGTGGGCAATCGGCGGCGGTCGTGAGCGCGACGTCTATATTGAGCTGGCGGAGAGTTCTCGCATCTTGACTCTCAAATATGAGGTGAACGCGGTTCCGGTCGACAGGAATGAAAACGTAGCGTTTGAGATAGACTATTTTCTTTCGACGGTCTTCATCCTCGATCAAGCTGTTCAAGGCGGATAGCAGTGACGATCCGTTCTTTCTTGTCCGAAAGCCTGTCGACCGCATCGATAGCGGTCGGCGCGGCGATGATCCCGGCGGCCGCGCACGCCGCCTGCCCGCTCGAGCTCGCCGTCTATGGCGATCCTGAAAACGCCGCCGAGATCGATTTCAGGCCGACCGGCGAGTCGGCCGCCGTCACCAACAGCTTCAAGATGGTACTCGACAAGGGCGTCGTGCTCGACGGCATCGTCATGTGGACCGAGGGCGCGGCGCGGCCGCATGGCTCGCTGATGTACAAATGCCCGGCCGGCGACGTCACCGGCGACGAGCTCGCCGCCTGCACCGTGTGGGAGGGCGTCATCTACACTGCCGACGACCAGGGCGATATCACGTTGCTGCCGGGCGAAGGAAAGGATGCGCCGAAGAAGCTGATCTTGCCTGACTTGGGAGCGTCGTTGCAGATGTCGGCGGCCTATGGCGCCAACGGCTTTTCCAAGGTGCCCTGGGACGTCTTTGCCCTGAAGGGATGTCAGGAATGAGCGCGAGCGGAAAGATCCTGCTGGTGACCGGCGGCAGCCGCGGCATTGGCGCCGCTACATGCAGGCTTGCCGCCAGGGCCGGCTATCGCATTGCGGTCAATTACGCGTCGAATGCAAAAGCCGCCGAAACGGTGGTCGCCGACATCGAGGCTGCTGGCGGAGAAGCCTTCACAGTCAAGGCCGATGTCGGCAGCGAGACGGACGTATTGGCCATGTTCGAGGCTGTCGATGGCCGTTTCGGTCGGCTCGACGCGCTCGTCAACAATGCCGGCGTGGTCGACCAGAGCGCGCGCATCGACGAGCTTAGCGCTGCAAGGCTGGAGCGCATGATGCGCATCAATGTGATCGCGCCGATGCTTTGCGCCCGCGAGGCGGTGAAGCGGATGTCGACCAGGCATGGCGGCAAGGGTGGTGCCATCGCCAATGTTTCTTCGATCGCGGCAAGGCTTGGCGGGCCGGGTCAATATGTCGACTACGCCGCCTCCAAGGGCGCGGTCGATTCCTTCACCATCGGGCTTGCCCGCGAAGTGGCCGGCGAAGGCATTCGTGTCAACGCGGTCAGCCCGGGCATCATCGACACCGAAATTCATGCCTCCGGCGGGCAGCCGGATCGCGTCGAGAGAATGCGCAAGGTGGTGCCTATGCAGCGCGTCGGCACCGCCGAGGAAGTCGCAGCCGCAATTCTCTGGCTGCTGTCGGACGAGGCGTCCTACACAACCGGCGCCAATCTGGAAATCGGCGGCGGCCGCTAAAGCAAAAGGGGACAGTATCATGGCCTATGACGTCGTTATCATCGGATCGGGACCAGGCGGCTATGTCTGCGCCATCAAGGCGGCGCAGCTCGGTCTGAAGACGGCGGTGGTCGAAAAGAACCCGACCTTCGGCGGTACCTGCCTCAACATCGGCTGCATCCCGTCAAAGGCGCTGCTGCATGCGTCCGAGATGTTTGCCGAGGCCGGCCATTCCTTCGAGGCGCTCGGCGTCGAGATCGGCGCGCCCAAGCTCAACCTTGGGAAGATGATGGCACACAAGGATGCGACGGTGACGGCCAACGTCAATGGCGTCGCCTTCCTGTTCAAGAAGAACAAGATCGACAGTTTTCGTGGCACCGGCAAGGTGGTTGCGGCCGGCAAGGTGTCGGTGACCTCCGATGACGGCAAGGTCGAGGAGATCGAGACCAAGAACATCGTCATCGCCACCGGCTCCGACGTCGCCGGCATTCCCGGCGTCAAGGTCGATTTCGATGAGAAGGTGATCGTCTCGTCGACCGGCGCGCTGTCGCTGGACAAGGTGCCGGGCCATCTGGTGGTGGTCGGTGGTGGTGTCATCGGTCTGGAGCTCGGCTCGGTATGGGCGCGGCTCGGCGCCAAGGTCACCGTGGTCGAGTTCCTCGACACCATCCTGGGCGGCATGGATGGCGAGGTCTCCAAGCAGTTCCAGCGCCTGCTGTCGAAGCAGGGCTTTGAATTCAGGCTGGGCGCCAAGGTGACCGGCGTCGCCAAGGCCAAGAAGGGGGCGACGGTTACCTTCGAGCCGGTCAAGGGCGGAGCAGCCGAGACGATCGAGGCGGACGCGGTGCTGATTGCGACGGGACGACGGGCCTATTCGGACGCTCTCGGGCTGAAGGAGGCCGGCGTCGACGTCGACGAGCGCGGCCGGGTCAAGACCGACGGCCATCTCAGGACCAACGTGCCCGGCATCTACGCCATCGGCGATGTCATCGCCGGGCCGATGCTTGCCCACAAGGCCGAAGACGAGGGCGTGGCGGTGGCCGAGACCATCGCCGGCCAGGCCGGTCATGTGAACTATGACGTGATTCCGAGCGTCGTCTACACCACGCCGGAAATCGCCACGATCGGCAAGACCGAAGAAGAATTGAAGAAGGCCGGCATCGACTACAAGGCCGGAAAATTCCCGTTCAGCGCCAATGGCCGCGCGCGCGCCATGCTGCACACCGACGGCTTTGTGAAAATCCTGGCCGACAAGGCCAGCGACCGTGTACTCGGCGTCCACATCGTCGGCTTCGGCGCCGGCGAGATGATCCACGAGGCGGCCGTGCTGATGGAATTTGGCGGCTCGTCGGAAGACCTAGCCCGCACCTGTCACGCCCATCCGACAATGTCGGAAGCGGTAAAGGAGGCGGCATTGGCGACGTTCTTCAAGCCGATCCATATCTGAGCGGTTGAATCGCAGGCGACGGTGGCGATTGGCGAAATAGCCAATCTCCCCCAAGTGGCCCCAACTGGGGAGATGTCCGGCAGGACAGAGAGGGGCGCGAAGGATCACCACAGACGGCTTCCATTCTCAACCGCAGATGGATTTCAGGGTCTCCGCGATGTCGCTTCGCTCCTGCTCCGCGCTGGATGACGAAGATGAAGTTGGCCCATGGCTAATCGCAGCTCAGAGCATCGACGGCTGCTCCCCAAAAAAACGGCCCGCCTTTCAGCGGACCGTTCATATATTAAATCAGCAGTCTGATTACTGAGCCGGTGCCGGCGCTGGTGCTGGTGCCGGGGCTGGCGCAGGGGCCGGAGCCGGAGCCGGTGTTGCCGGGGCCGGAGCCGGAGCGGGTGTTGCCGGAGCTGGCGCAGGAGCCGGTTCGGCTGGTTTCATCGGCTCGGCCGGCGCTGGGGCCGGAGCTGGTGTGCTGGCTGCGGGCGGTTCGGCAGGCGCAGGTGCCTCGCTACGTCTTCCAAAAACATAATAGGCGACAATTGCCAGGATAACGACGACCAGGGCAATCAGCCAGCCGCTGCCGCCGCCGCTTGGCCGTGCGGAGCCCGGCGAGGTGAATGGGTCGTTCGGATTGGGTGTGTTCGCCATAAAAGTGTCCTCCGTGGATGAAAAACATCAAGTAATAGCCATCAACGTACAATCGTTGAATCGGTTTCACATTAGGCGTTGAAAACGCCGAAAACAGGGCAATTCTGATCCGGAATCGCTCGCAGGCATGCATTTCCACCGCAAAATGGGTTCGATCGAGCCAAACCGAACCTTTTTCGGTTTCTTGGCACGAAGCGCGGCTGATCCGCCGGCGCGCCACGCGTAAGGGCTGATCCCGCCTCGGCAATGATTCGGTGTGCAACTCCGCCGTGTCGTTCAGTTGACGGCGGTCACCGTATAGCCGGTCTTGCGGAAACCCTCGACCAAGCCTTGCGCTCCGGGAAGGTGCATGGCGCCGACCGCCATGAAGACATTGCCGTGGGCGAGGATCGGCGCTGCACGATCGACCATCACCTTGTTGCGGCTGGTGATCATGGTCTGCTCGAATTCGGCGTAACCCGATTGGTCGTCGACCTGTTCGGGGACGACAGCCCGAAACAGCGGTACATACATGCCAGTGTCGCCACGCCGGTAAAGCACGATCATGGTTTCGTTGACGTCGTTCACCTTGTCGCCAAGCTTCAGCGTATCGACCAGCCCCTTCAGGTGAAAGGCGATCGGCAGCGAAGCCATGGCGCGCAGCTGGTCGGCGATTGTCTCCAGCCCCTCGACCGATTTGCCCGAAGCCTCGGCGTCCTTGGCAAGCTTGACGTCGAGCACCGGCGCACCGCCAGCCTGGCGGGCTACTTCGCATGCAGGTAGCGCCACCATCGCCGACAGCAACCAGGGTTTCATCTTGGCGACGGTCGCTGGCGGGATGCCACGCGCATCGAGCGCCTTGTTGACCACCGCCGCATCCTCCGGCGACAGCAGCGACGAAAGCGTCGTCTTGTCGGTGAACATCATCAGATCCGGCTCTTTCAGCATTGCTGCCATCATCTTCTGCTTGTCGAGCACTTCGGTGGTCTCGATGATGACGGTGCCAGCCGCATCGAATGCCTTCTGTGCGGCGGGTGGCAGCGTGGTGACGCGCGGGTCGGTAACGTGCATGGTGCCGAACAGGAAGGACGGTTTTTCGCCCGATTTTTCGAGCTTCCACAGCAGGCCCTTGCCGTTCGGCGTCGCTGCCGCCTCCGCCTCGATCTTGCGGTAGGCAGCCGGGTCGTCCTTTTGCAGCGCGCTCAGCATATCGCTACCGGTGCAGGCCGAAGTCTCGGCGCGTGCCTTGCCCGCCGCGAGCAGCGCGACGATGAGGAAAGAGAGGAAAAACAGGGCGTTCAGCGCGACGAGCAGCTTCAGCGACACATGGGTCGCGCGGTCGGCGATGGCGATGAGGCGTTTCATGCTGCGGTTCTAGGTGCAAAAAGCGGCAAAACGGTTAACCGGCGCATCAAAATTGTTGCGAGATGGCCACCGACACATGCATCGATCACGCACGAGGATGAGCTGCTTCGTAAATCTCGAGCAGCCTGGCGGTGTCGACGCCGGTGTATATCTGGGTTGTCGACAGGCTGGCGTGGCCGAGCAACTCCTGGATGGTGCGCAGGTCGCCGCCGCGCCCTAGCAGATGCGTGGCGAAGGAATGGCGCAGCGCATGCGGCGTCGCCGTGTCGGGCAGGTTGAGCGCCGAGCGCAGCTTGGCCATGTCGCGCTGGACGATTGCCGGGTTGAGTGGGCCGCCGCGGGCACCGCGAAACAGCAGGCCCTTGGGATCGAGATGCCAAGGGCAGAGGCGGCGGTATTCGGCAATCGCCCGCAGCGCCACCGGCAGCACCGGCACCAGCCGGGTCTTGCCACCCTTGCCGGTGACGCGCAGCACGGTATCACCAGGTGAGGAAAGATCGGCGCTCGACAGGCCGAGCGCCTCGGAAATCCGCAAACCGGACCCATAGAGCAGGGTCAGCACGGCGGCGTTGCGCGCGGCAATCCACGGCTCCTCCGCCAGTTGGCCTTCCACCGAGACGACGTGTTTTGCATCGCTTGCGGTCAGCGGCTTGGGCAGCGATTTCGGCTGCCGCGGCGCGCGCAAGGCTGTCGCACCTGCCGCATTGGCGAGGCCGCGCCTTTCCAGGAAACGCAACAGCGAGCGGATGCCGGCCAGCCCGCGCCCGAGCGTACGGGCGCCGGCGCCCTCGGCACGGCGGGCAGCGAGAAAGCCGCGCAAATCGGCGGGGCGCAGATCGGCGATGTCGGAAATGCCGGGCGAGCCGCCGCAATGGCCGGTCAGGAAATGCAGGAACTGGCGTGTGTCGCGCTCATAAGCCTCGACGGTTTCGGGCGATAGCCGGCGTTCGCGCGCCAGCATCTTCAGCCAGGCCTCGCGCGCCGCCTGCAGGTCGGGTTTTGCCGATATGAGGAATTCCTGCATTGCACTCTTCCAGTTCCCCGCCATCTTCCGGCACGCGGGTTAGGAAGCGGTGAAGAGCGGCGTCATTGAAATGACGACGGGCTGGGGTTAGAGCAAAGCAAAGGATTTTCCGCAGATGAGCAAGCCGCAAAACCCCGTCCAGATGGCCGTGATCGGTGCCGCGCACGGCATCAAGGGCGAATTGCGCGTCAAGAGCTTTACCGGCGACCCGCTGGCGCTGGCCGATTACGGTCCCCTCTACGCCAGGGACGGCCGCGCCTTCCAGATCGTTGACATCAGGCCCGCCAACACCGTGGTGGTGGTGCGCTTCAAAGGCGTCAACGACCGCAATGCCGCCGAGGCGCTGGCCGGCACCGAATTGTTCGTCGATCGTTCGGTGTTGCCCGATGAGGGCGAAGAGGATGAATTCTACCATGCCGACCTCGTCGGACTGGAGGTCAAGGACGACACCGGTGCGGTCGTCGGCAAGGTCGTCGCCGTGCACAATTTCGGCGGCGGCGACATTCTCGACGTGACGCTGGCGGGGCGCAAGGGCGTGCTCATCCCGTTCACTCAGGCCGCCGTTCCGGAAGTGTCGATCGCCGGCGGCTTTGTCCGCGTTGATCCAGCCGCCGCAGGTTTGGTCGAGGATGAGGACGGCGAGCCTCCCGATGATAACAGCTTCGACCCCAGGGGCAGGCCGCGCGGGCCGAGGGACGCCGGAGGCAACCGGTGAGTTTTTCGGCTTCGGTGCTGACGCTCTATCCCGAGATGTTTCCCGGCGCGCTTGGCCTGTCGCTGGCCGGCCGCGCGCTCGAGACCGGCATTTGGTCGCTCGAAACGATCCAGATCCGCGACTTTGCCAGCGATCGTCACCGTACCGTCGATGACACGCCGGCCGGCGGCGGCGCCGGCATGGTGATGCGGGCAGACGTGCTGGCCAGCGCCATTGACCATGCCTCGCCGGCAGCCGATCCACGTCCGCGCCTGCTGATGAGCCCGCGCGGCAAGCCGCTGAACCAGGCACGCGTGCGCGAACTCGCCGCTGGGCCGGGTGCCGTGATCGTCTGCGGCCGCTTCGAAGGCGTCGACCAGCGGGTCATTGAGGCGCGCGGCCTCGAAGAAGTTTCGATCGGCGACTTCATCCTGTCCGGCGGCGAGCCGGCGGCACTCGTGCTGCTCGACGCCGTGGTGCGCCTGCTGCCCGGCGTCATGGGCAATGCGGTATCGGGCGAGGAAGAGAGCTTTGAAAACGGCCTGCTCGAACATCCGCATTACACACGGCCGCAGGAATTCGAGGGGCGGCCGATCCCCGAAGTGCTGATTTCGGGCAATCACAGGAAGATCGCGGCGTGGCGGCGGGCCGAAGCGGAGAGGCTGACGAAGGAGCGACGACCGGATCTTTCAGCCGCTCAGCCCTTATCGAAATAGTAGAAAGCCAGGAACAGGCCGACGGCGATGACGAAGCCGCGCACCGCGTTCTGCGGCACGCGCCTGGCGATCCAGACGCCGGCATAGCCGCCCAGCGCGCCACCCGGGATCATGATGATCGCCTGCAGCCAGGCAATGACGCCGCCCGAGACGAAGACGAGGATGGCAACCGCAGCGATGACTACGGCCAGCATGTTCTTCAGTGCGTTCAGCCGGTGATAGTCGCCGGACTGGGTGAGACCGAGCGTCGCCAGCATCATGACGCCCATGCCGGCGCCGAAGAAGCCGCCATAGACGGCGGTGGCGAACTGCGCCAGCGACCCGACCAGCGAACCTACCGCGGCCTCATGCCCCGGCTTGGGCGCCGGCTTCAGCCATGGCCCGGCAGCGAACAATGCGGTTGCCGCCAGCAGCAGCCACGGCACCAAGGCGCGGAACGACGGGTTGTCGAGCCCTAGAAGGATGAGCGCGCCAGACAGCGCACCGAGAGCCGAAATGAGGCTGAGCAGCAGTGCGCCACGCCAGAAATGCTTGATGTCGTGCCAATAGGCGAGCGTCGAGGTGATGTAGCCAGGAAATTGCGTCACCGACGATGTCGCATTGGCGACGATCGGCGGCAGGCCGGCCAGGGTCATGGCGCCAAAGGTTATGAACGTGCCGCCGCCGGCAACGGCATTGACCGCGCCTGATAGAAAGCCGGCGAGAAAGAGCAGGACCGCGTCCAAGATTGGCATGAGGGTGTCGTCGCTGGAGGAAAATGCTTATCTTCCGGCTTAGGAAGCTTGACGCGCGGGCGCAACCCCCTGGACCACAAGCGATCACGGGATTGCCACAGCGGCCTCAGCCAAAAAGAAACAGCGCCAAAAAAGAAACAGCGAAGGCGTGACAAAGCGCCGAAATAGCTGTATGTGCGCGCCGAACCGGAAGAAAATATGCCAAGAGCGATCTTCTGGCCCGTCAACAATGACGGTGTAGTCGCCCCTGCCCGATGTTCTCGAACAGAAGTTCTCGAACGAAGGGCATAGCCGAGCGGTCGATGCGACTGCAAGGCGAGTGTCGGACGCTCTGACTGTCGGAAGAACAAGAAGTGGATTATTGAGATGGACATCCTCCGTCAGCTCGAGGCCGAGCAGGCCGCCAAGATCGAAGCCAAGCGCAAGCTCCCCGAATTCCAGCCCGGCGATACCGTGCGCGTCCAGGTCCGTGTGACCGAAGGCACCCGCACCCGCGTCCAGGCCTATGAGGGCGTCGTCATCGCCCGCGCCGGCGCCGGCTTCCAGGAAAACTTCACCGTCCGCAAGATCTCCTACGGCGAAGGCGTGGAGCGGGTGTTCCCGGTCTATTCACCGATGGTCGAAGGCGTCGAGATCGTGCGCCGCGGCAAGGTGCGTCGCGCCAAGCTGTACTATTTGCGTGACCGTCGCGGCAAATCGGCCCGCATTTCGGAAAACACCGGCGTGCGCGCCCGCAAGCTGAACGACGAAGAGCGCGATGCGCTGAACGCCGAGAAGGCGCGCATCGAGGCCGAGAAAGTGGCCGCCGCCCAGGCGCTGGCCGCCGAGAAGGCCGCGCAGGACGCCGCCGAGAAAAAGGCCGCCGACGAGGCCGCCAAGGCCGCGGAAGCAGCTGCCGCCGAATAAGGCTCTTCAAGAACGTATTTTCGGAAAGGCGGCTTCGGCCGCCTTTTTGTTTCGCGAGGCGGATTCTATTTTGCCGGGCTGCATCGGCCGCAATCGATACGGATCGTTCCGTAATGCCGCCGTTGAAAGCATTGAAATCCATTTTCGTGCCGAACGCCGCATCGGAGCGGCTTGCAAGGCGCCGGCGGAAAGCTAAAGTCGGCGCCGGATTTCCTGCATGCCTCGGCCGATCGAGGCGGTTCAGTTCCTGGGGAGCATCGTCATGATCAATTCGAAACTGCTGCTGGCCGGCCTGCTGGCTTGCCTTCTCGTGCCTGTCGCGGCTCTGGCGCAGGCGCTGCCCGACCTCGGCGGCAAGAAAGTGGTGGTGGTGACCGAAAACGCCTATCCGCCGCTGCAGTTCATCGATGCCAAGACCGGCAAGCAGATCGGTTGGGAATATGACGCGATGAACGAGATCGCCAAACGGCTGAATTTCAAGGTCGAGTACCAGAATACCTCCTGGGACGCGATGATCCAGGCGGTTTCCGACAATCAGTACAACATCGGCATGACCGGCATCACCATCAAGGACGACCGCAAGCAGAAGGTCGATTTCTCCGATCCGTATATGCGCTCGGAACAGTTCATGCTGGTGCGCGGCGACGAGAAGCGCTTCACCGATGCAAAGACGTTCGCCGCCTTCAAGGACGGGCTGATCGGCGCGCAGGCCGGCACCACGCCCTTCTACACCGCCGTCTACAGCGTGCTCGACGGCAACGAGCAGAACCCGCGCATCAAGCTGTTCGAGACATTCGGCGCGACGGTGCAGGCGCTGAAGGCCGGCGACGTCGACGTCGTGCTCACCGACGGCACTGCCGGCAAGGGCTATATCGATGCGTCCAATGGCGGCCTTAAGCTGATCGGCGGCCCACTCGGCACCGAGGATTTCGGCTTCATCTTCCCCAAGGGCTCCGACCTGGTGAAGCCGGTCAACGCGGCAATCGCCGCGCTCAAGGCCGACGGTACGCTCGACGCGCTCAACAAGAAGTGGTTCCTTGATTACAAGATGGGGCAGTAGGCCCGCTTGTTGCGCGCATTTCATGACGATTGTGCGCGGGAACTCGCGCTGACTCTGCGCTCGTACACCCCCCTCTGTCCTGCCGGACATCTCCCCCTCAAGGGGGGAGATCGGATTTCGCATCGGCTTTCGCCAATTTTCAGTGTTGCAGAACGGGCCGCGAGGTCAAAGCTGCCGATCTCCCCCCTTGAGGGGGAGATGGCCGGCAGGCCAGAGGGGGGTGTGACAGAACGCTGCCTTCGTGACTCTGTTATCGGTACCGCTTGATGCCGTCGGCGCCTCTCGCCTCAGCCAAATCCGACTTCCCGTGGTGGCTTGCCGTGGCCGTGGCGATCGCCTTGGCCGCCGCCATCTTCATCGCTGCCAGCGACGTCTATGCCCAGGTCTTCGCAACCGTCGCCAAGGGCATCGGCGTCACCATCTTCGTCACGGTGGTCGCCTTCGCGCTGGCTTGCGCGATCGGCCTCGGCGTCGCGCTGATGGGCCTGTCGGGCTCACGCTGGCTCAGCCAGATCGCCCGCTTGTACGTCGAGATCATCCGCGGCGTGCCGATGCTGGTGCTGTTGTTCTGGATCGCCTTTGCCGGCGCGCCGGCCTTCGTCGCGGCATGGAACGCGCTGATGGCGCCGCTGCAAAGCGCCGGCCTCTTCGGTGAGCTGCTGGTACGCGACGTGTCGTTGCTTTGGCGCGCCGTCATGGCGCTGACCATCGGCTATTCGGCCTTCATCTCGGAGGTGTTCCGCGCCGGTATCCAGGCGGTCGAGAAGGGGCAGATCGAAGCGGCCAAGGCGCTCGGGCTGACGCGCACCCAGCGCTTCCGGCTGGTCATCTTTCCGCAGGCGATCCGCACTATCCTGCCGCCGCTCGGCAATGATTTCGTCGCCATGGTCAAGGATTCCTCGCTGGTCTCGGTGCTCGGCGTCGCCGACATCACCCAGATGGGCAAGATCTACGCCGCCGGCTCGTTCCGCTTCTTCGAAACCTATTCGATCGTCGCCTATATCTATCTCATCCTGACCGTCGGCCTGTCGTTGGCCTTGCGGGCGCTGGAGAAGCGGCTGCGCCACCAGCATGGGGAATAGAAGGCAGGCGAAAACGGCGCTACCATCGAGCGGACGCGACCGGGGAGGACCCATGATCATCGACAAGGCCAATGCGGCGCTGGAAGCGGTCTATACGGCCGACACGCCCGAGACGCTCGCCAAGGCCTATGCGCAATGGGCCGCGACCTATGACGGCGAAACCGCGGCGCTCGGCTATCTCCTGCCGTTCCTGATCACCGCCTGGGTGGCGCGCCATGTGCCGCCGGGCGAAGGGCCGCTGCTCGACGCCGGTTGCGGCACCGGCCTGTCGGGGCCGTCGCTCAAGGCACTCGGCTACCACGATATTGCCGGGCTCGACCTGTCGCAGGACATGCTGAAAATCGCCGGCAGCCGGCAGGTCTACAGCGAGCTGAAACAGGCGATGCTCGGCGGGCCATTGCCTTGGGCGGACGGGTATTTCCGCGCCTTTTTCTCGACCGGCGTGTTCACCATCAGCCACGCACCGGCGTCGGGCCTGCATGAACTGGTACGCATCACCAGGACGGGCGGCCACGCCATCTTCACGGTCCGCGACCAGGTTTTTGAAAGCGGCGGGTTTCAAGCCGTGTTTGGCGAACTGGAGCAGGCGAAAAAATGGCGGCCGGTCGAGGAGAGCCCGTGGTTCCGCTGCTACGCAATCGCCGAGCCCGACGCGCTGGTGAAGACGTTTGTGTTCGAGGTGCTGTGAAGCGCCTGCGAAGGCCGCCACGATTGCTGAAAAGCCAAAACATTGATATGAGCAGCGCCATGGAAGAGCTTTTTGGCGATCCGGCCTATAAGGGTTTCGTGCTGCAGGACAGAAAACGCCTGCCGTCGCGATTTTCCGCGCGCGTCTGCGGGGCGCTGACCAGCCGACTTAGCTAGGGCAGACTCGCCAGGCTGTTTCGCCGGTCCGACCGGCGTCGTTTTCCCTTTTTAAATCGACGGATTTAAGCAATGAGCGCACCGCGCACCCTCTACGACAAGATTTTCGACGACCATGTCGTCGACCGCCAGGACGACGGCACCTGCCTGCTCTATATCGACCGCCATCTGGTCCACGAAGTCACCAGCCCGCAGGCTTTCGAAGGCCTGCGCATGACCGGCCGCAAGGTTCGGCATCCGGAAAAGACGCTGGCCGTGGTCGACCACAATGTGTCGACCTCGCCCGAGCGCAAGTTCGGCATCAAGAACGAGGAAAGCCGCATCCAGGTCGAGGCGCTGGCCAAGAACGCCAAGGATTTCGGTATCGAATATTATTCCGAGAAGGATATCCGCCAGGGCATCGTCCACATCATCGGTCCCGAGCAAGGCTTTACGCTGCCCGGCATGACCATCGTCTGCGGCGACAGCCACACCTCGACGCATGGCGCGTTCGGGGCGCTGGCGCATGGCATCGGCACCTCGGAAGTCGAGCATGTGCTGGCGACGCAGACGCTGATTCAGCGCAAGGCCAAGAACATGCTGGTGCGCGTCGACGGCGCACTGCCGGAAGGCGTCACCGCCAAGGACATCATCCTTGCCATCATCGGCGAGATCGGCACGGCCGGCGGCACCGGCTATGTCATCGAATATGCCGGCGAGGCAATCCGTGCGCTGTCGATGGAAGGCCGCATGACGATCTGCAACATGTCGATCGAAGCCGGCGCGCGCGCCGGCCTGATCGCGCCCGACGAGACCACCTTCGCCTATGTCAAGGACAAGCCGCGCGCCCCCAAGGGCGAAGCCTGGGACGCCGCGCTCGCCTACTGGAAGACGCTGCAGTCCGACGAAGGCGCGCATTTCAACAAGGTGGTCGTGCTCGACGCGGCAAAGCTGCCGCCGATCGTCTCCTGGGGCTCCTCGCCCGAGGACGTGGTCTCGGTGCAAGGCATCGTGCCGAACCCGGACGACATCACTGATGAGAACAAGCGCACCTCCAAGCAGCGCGCACTCGACTATATGGGCCTGAAGCCGGGCACCAAGATCACCGATATCGAACTCGATCGCGTCTTCATCGGCTCCTGCACCAATGGCCGCATCGAGGATCTGCGCGCCGCCGCCAAGGTGATCGAGGGCAGACAAGTCAATCCGCGGGTCAGTGCGATGATCGTGCCGGGCTCCGGCCTGGTCAAGGAACAGGCAGAGGCCGAAGGCCTCGACAAGATCTTTGTCGCCGCCGGCTTTGACTGGCGTGAGCCGGGCTGCTCGATGTGCCTTGCCATGAACGACGACCGGCTGAAGCCGCATGAGCGCTGCGCCTCGACCTCGAATCGCAATTTCGAGGGGCGCCAAGGCTTCAAGGGCCGGACCCATCTGGTGTCGCCGGCAATGGCCGCGGCGGCGGCGATCGCCGGCCATTTCGTCGACATCCGCGAGTGGAAATAGGGCAGGCGCGCGCAGTCGGATATGAGGAGCCCGAGGCGCAATGCGGTTCGGGCATTCTTCAGTCGGGCCGCCTGACAAATTCGTGGAATCCCTCACGGCGGCCGGGTTGGTCCTTTGCGACGACCAGCGCCAGTTGGCGCTCGTCGAAGAGTTTGAACCATTCATCCCATTCGACCAGTTCGTAGCCGCCGGCATTGACCGGGCGTTCGGCCTCATCCTGGTCCTGATAGGCATGCTGGCCGAAGACCAGCCTCAGCATGGGCTGCGTTCCGGCTTCGGGCGACACGTCGACGATCGCCGGAAAGCCGGCGCGTGCCGCGGCCCATGAGCGAATTGCATCGTGATCGGTCAGCATGATCGTGTCGGCCATCGGAGCGTCTCCTGGTTGCCGTCGTGAAACGCCGCTCGCCGTTCGCGGTTCCGCTCAGCGGCTTTGTCGACGCACCTGTCGTATATTCGCTTTCGCTTAACCGCTTGTTTGGGCTTCCGCTCTAAGGTCCTCCAAGGGGAAGCGAGGGGAAATTACAGCGCTTGGACACCGGCCTGCTCATAGCGCTGCTCAATCCAGGCATCGCCCTCACACTCGGCGCGGCATTTCTCGTGCTGTGGTTCTATCAGCGCCACCGTCCCTATCTGGCTGTGCTGGCGGCGGGCTACTCGGCCTCGGCCGCAGGCTTCCTGCTCCAGTATTTCACGCTGCCGGTCGGCATGGCGCCGACCAAGCTCATCTCGATCCTGTGCTTCACCTTCGCCACCTGCTGTCTCGCGGGCGCGGTCATTGCGCGCTATGGGCGGCGCGTGCCTTACCCGGCGGTCGGCATTCTGGCCTGCGGCGGCCTGGCCGCGTTCTCGTGGTTTCTTTTTGCCCGGCCGGATCTCACCTGGCGCATCCTTGCCATCAATTTCAGCTTCGGCGGCATCAGCCTGGTTGTCGCCGCCGAGTTGCGCGTGGTGCGCAACAACGGCCCGACAGAAATGATCCTGTTCGTGCTGTCGCTGCTTTCCGGCCTGAACTTCCTGGGGCGGACGCTTGCCGTCGTCATCGCGCATGGGCCGTTCACCAGCTATGAAGGGCTTTACTCCTCGTCCTACTGGACGACGGCGCTGCTGTCGCATGCATTGCTGTCGCTGCTCATCGCGCTTTGCCTGTTCGGCGCCGCCGCGCTCGATGTGATGAAGGCTCTGAAGACCGAAACCCTGACAGACCCGCTGTCGGGCCTGCTCAACCGCCGCGGGTTCGAGGAGCGCGCCACGCTGGTCCTGCAGCACTGTGCCACGGCGCGATTGCCGGTTGCGCTGGTGCTGTCCGATCTCGATCATTTCAAGGCGCTGAACGACCAGCATGGCCACGCAGCCGGGGATCGCGTCATCGCCGACTTCGCTGCCAAGCTTCTGTGGGCTGCAGGTACGCGCGGCGTTGCCGGCCGTATCGGCGGCGAAGAGTTCGCCGTGCTGTTGCCGCTCAGCGACCTTGGCGCGGCAAGACTGTTTGCCGAAGCCATTCGCACGGTCTATTCGGCGGGCAGAATCGACGGACTTCCGCCCGACACAAGAGTGACCGCGAGCTTCGGCGTGGCCGCCCGCACCAGCGACGAAGGGCTGGACCCGCTGATGCGCCGCGCCGACGAAGCGCTCTACAAAGCCAAAAGGAGTGGCCGCGACAGCGTATACCTGTCCTATCAGCGGCCTGAAACGGTCGTCCTTCCCAATCGGACCAGTGCTGGCTGAGCGTCAGCGGCGGCTTCGAATTAACGTCTTTTTCGCGCGTTGGTGATTTGCTGTTCGGGGGGAGTGCCAAAACGCCATGGGCAGCGCTAATTTCATCCTGATGATCAACCTGTTCGTTGCAGGGCTGCTGGCGGCGGCCTTCATGACGATCGCGGTCTATGACGCCGGCCGGGTGTCGGCACGCTGGCTGGCGTTCGGCTATGTGCTCGGCACGGCTTATTTCGCGATCGAGTTCAGCATTCCTGCCTTCGACAATGCGCGCCCCGTGGTTGTCGCCGCCTTTGCCGCCTTCCTTGGCGCTACCGTCGCCTTCAATGGCGGGCTTGCCCATAAATACCGCGTTTCGCCGCCTTGGCCGCCGATGCTGTTCTTCCTGGTCTTCGCCACCCTCGCGGTCTACTTCGTGCAGGACCTGCCACGCCAATCCTTTGTGCGAATGGCGGCCTACCAGCTTCCCTATGCGGTCATGCAGTTCACCGGGCTGGCGATCGTCTTGTCGTCCAGGCAAAGACGCGAGCGGCTCGACTATATGCTGATGGCTGTCCTGGCGGCCAGCACCTTGCAGTTCGCCAGCAAACCCTTCATCGCCCATGCGCTTGGTGGCTGGGGCGCCAACCCGCAATCTTATGCGCAGACCAGCTATGCGTTGGTGTCGCAGTCGGTCGGCACCGTGTTCGGCCTGGCGCTTGCGCTGGTGACATTGGCTATCCTGGTCCGCGACGTGCTCGCCGAGGCGACGTCGAAATCGGAAACCGACACGCTTTCGCGGCTGCTCAACCGTGGCGGCTTCGAGCGCCATGCCGAGATCGCACTGCGTGACGCCATGCGGCGCGCCGTTCCAGCGGCACTGGTGATTGCCGATCTCGACCATTTCAAGCGCATCAACGATACTTACGGCCACGCGTCGGGCGATCGGGTCATCGAGAGCTTTGCCGGTTTTCTCCGCGATGCCGCGGCCGACCATCATGTCGCCGGCCGCATCGGCGGCGAGGAATTCGCGATTTTCCTGCCCGGGACCAATCTAGCCGCCGCCCGGCTCTTTGCCGAGGGTACGCGGAGCGCCTTCGGTGCCACGCCGATCGACTGCCTGCCCGCGGATCACCGCTGCAGCGCCAGCTTCGGCGTTGCCGAGCTTGGTCCGGGCGAAAGCTTTTCCGACCTGTTGCGGCGCGCCGACAAAGCGCTCTATCAGGCGAAGGGCAGCGGTCGCGATTGCGTGCGTGTCTCGGTGGGGCCGGCTGTTGCCCTGCCGGCGCCGTCAACCAAGGGCGGCGTGGCCGTCAGCGGCAGGGGCTGAGCTCCGGCATTTCGCCGTCGGAGAGGCCGTACATATAGCTGCGGCCCTTGACGAAAACCGGCGGCCTATAGTAGTCGCCGCCGCGGACATCGTCCGATTCGTTTTCGTAGATCACGTCGGGCTGGCCGGCGCTGGTGTAGTCGGACAATTCCTTGGCCAGCTTGCCCTCGCCAACGAGGATACGCTTGTAGCCGGCGGCGCTGTCGATGACGAGATTGCCGAAGGAATCGGCATAGACGCGGTCATGATGGCGCGTCCCGGCGAATGCCGGTGCGACGACGCCGACGGCGAGCGCCGCCAATAGGAACCAGGGAAGGCGCGATCCTGCTGAATTCGAATGCATGGCGTGCTACTCCATTGCTGAGAGGCAAGCCTCCTCGAATCAGAAATTAACCTTTTATTAACCTTTGTTAAGAGGGCAACCGCAGCAGGGGCGAGGTCTCGGAAAATATGGTTAATGCCCGATCGCCCACCGGCCATCATTCGGCCATGCCTTGTTCCCACCATCCCCAGCATCGGGCGCGACTCAAAAAGCATGAAATCCGGTGGCTTGCCGGAGCATCGCGGCGGGCTCGATGCGCGGGGAAAGCAGCATGAGATTACGCCGCACGTTTCGGATGGCGCTGGCCATTCCGCCGCTGCTGGCTGCAGCCGCCTGCGCGCCGCAGACCAGCGCGCCCAAGCTCGGCAACACGGCCGCCGCTTCCGTGTCGCTTGCTCCGGCTGCTAGCGAACCGACGGCACCGCAGCCGCGCACAGCTACTTACAACTGCGCCGACGGCAGCGTGATGACCATCGAGAATCTCGGCACGTCGGTGCGCGTCCTCGGCCAGAACGGCGCCAGCGCCGAGCTGCCGGCCTCACCGGCCAATCAGACCAGCCGTTACGGCGAGGCGCATGACGCAATCGTGATCGATGGGCGTGAGGCGCTGGTGATGAAGGGCGGTGCACCACCGCTGGCCTGCAAGCGCTGATCCGCCCCTTGCGCCAGCCATATTTTGCAGTGCGGCGACATTGTGCCGGCGCAAGGCGACAGCCCTAATCGATTGAAGCTGAAAGCCTGGCTTTCATCAGACTAAATTACGTTTTCGAAACGGTTTTCCGGCTTTGACGCGGTGCAAAAAGAGCATTAGAAACCGGCTGTCTGAAGTCGCAACCGGAAGCGGTAATGCCGCATTCCCACCTGAGGCTCCAGAGACGCCGAACTGGGGGAGCCATGAGCAAATCACCAGCCACCCGCGAATTTGCCAGGCATGAACGGCCGCTTTCGCCGCATCTGACCGTCTATCGGCCGCCGATCACCATGACGATGTCGATCGTCCACCGCATCACCGGCGGGGCGCTCTATTTCGGCACGCTGCTGGTCGCGCTGTGGCTGATGGCGGCGGCGAGCTCGGAGGCGACCTTCAACGCCGTAAACTGGGCCTTCGGCTCGTGGCTGGGACGGCTGGTGCTGTTCGGCTACAGCTGGGCGCTGATGCACCACATGCTGGGCGGCGTGCGCCATCTTATCTGGGACACTGGGGCAGGGCTGGAAAAGCATACGGCATCGAGGATCGCCTGGGCGACGCTTGCCGGCTCGGTCACGCTGACGCTGCTGATCTGGATCGCCGGCTACATGGCGCGGGGAGCCTGACATGAACGGCAAGAACACCGACATGCGCACGCCGCTGGCCAAGGTCCGCGGCCTCGGTTCCTCCCGCGAGGGCACCGGCCATTTCTGGCGCCAGCGGCTGACGGCGATCTCCAATATCCCGCTGGTCCTGTTCTTCGTCGGCTTCCTGATCGCACTCAACGGCGCCAGCTATCTCGAGGTGCGCGCCGCACTTGCCAATCCGTTCGTTGCACTGGTGCTGGCGCTGGTGCTGTTGTCGGTGCTCTACCACATGCGGCTCGGCATGCAGGCGATCATCGAAGACTATGTGCATGGCGAAGGCACCAGGCTGGCGCTGCTCGCCCTCAACACATTCTTTCCCGTAGTCGTCGGCGTCGCTTCGGTCTTCGCCCTGCTTAAACTGGCATTTGGAGGCTGATTTTTTGGCCAAGGACGCGAAGAACGCCAACACGGCTTCCGCCTATAGCTATGTCGATCACAAATTCGACGTCGTGGTCGTCGGCGCCGGCGGCGCCGGCCTGCGCGCCGCGCTCGGCATGGCCGAGCAGGGCCTGCGCACCGCCTGCATCACCAAAGTGTTCCCGACGCGCTCGCATACGGTTGCGGCGCAGGGCGGCATCGCCGCCTCGCTCGCCAATATGGGGCCCGACAACTGGCAGTGGCATCTCTTCGACACCGTCAAAGGCTCAGATTGGCTGGGCGACACCGACGCTCAAGAATACATGGTGCGCGAAGCGCCGGCGGCGGTCTACGAGCTCGAGCACTACGGCGTTCCCTTCAGCCGCACCGAGGACGGGAAAATCTACCAGCGGCCGTTCGGCGGCATGATGATGAATTTCGGCGAGGGGCCGCCGGTGCAGCGCACCTGTGCGGCCGCCGACCGCACAGGCCACGCCATGCTGCACACGCTCTACGGCCAGTCGCTGAAGCACAATGCGCAGTTCTTCATCGAGTATTTCGCGCTCGACCTGATCATGGAGCCGGACGGCACCTGCACCGGCGTCGTCGCCTGGAACCTCGACGACGGCACCATCCACCGCTTTTCGGCCAAGATGGTGGTGCTGGCGACCGGCGGCTATGGCCGCGCCTATTTCTCGGCCACCTCGGCGCATACCTGCACCGGCGATGGCGGCGGCATGGCCGCACGCGCAAGCCTGCCGCTGCAGGATATGGAGTTCGTGCAGTTCCACCCGACCGGCATATACGGCGCCGGCTGCCTGATCACCGAGGGCGCGCGCGGCGAGGGCGGCTATCTCGTCAATTCCGAGGGCGAGCGCTTCATGGAGCGCTACGCGCCGTCAGCCAAGGATCTGGCTTCGCGCGACGTGGTCTCGCGCTGCATGACGCTGGAAATCCGCGAGGGCCGCGGCGTCGGCCCCAAGAAGGATCACATTTTCCTGCATCTCGACCATCTCGACCCGGCCGTTCTGCACGAGAGGCTTCCGGGTATTTCGGAATCGGCAAAGATCTTTGCCGGCGTCGACCTGACCAAGGAGCCGATCCCGGTGCTGCCGACGGTCCACTACAATATGGGCGGTGTGCCGACCAATTACTGGGGCGAGGTGCTGAACCCGACGGCGTCGAATCCGGACCAGGTGTCGCCCGGGCTGATGGCGGTCGGCGAAGCCGGCTGCGCCTCGGTGCACGGTGCTAACCGGCTGGGCTCCAACTCGCTGATCGACCTGGTGGTGTTCGGCCGTGCGGCGGCAATCCGGGCCGGCCAGGTGATCGACCGCACATCGGCGATCCCTTCGCCCAACGAGGCTGCCGTCGAAAAGATCATGGACCGCTTCGACCGGCTGCGTCACGCCAACGGCTCGACGCCGACAGCGGTTTTGCGCGAAAAGATGCAGAAGGCGATGCAGGAGGACGCGGCGGTGTTCCGCACCCAGGACTCGCTGGAAAGCGGCTGCAGGCGCATTTCGCAGATCTGGGGTGAACTCGGCGACGTCAAGGTGTTTGACCGCTCGATGATCTGGAACTCCGACCTGGTCGAGACGCTGGAGCTGGAAAACCTGATGGCCAACGCCATCACCACCGTCTACGGCGCCGAGGCGCGCAAGGAAAGCCGCGGCGCGCACGCGCGGGAGGACTTTTCGGCGCGCGACGACGCCAACTGGCGCAAGCATACGCTGGCCCGGCTCAACGAGGCCGGCGAGGTGGCGCTCACCTACCGGCCGGTGCACACCGAAACGCTGCTTAGGGAAGCAGACGGCGGCATCAACCCGGCCAAGATCGCGCCGAAGGCCAGGGTGTATTGAGATGAGGCTGCTGGCGGTTGCGGGATATTCCGGCACGCCCCTTCCGGCCAAGCTCGGCCTGAAGGACGGGATGATTGCCGCTTTCGTCGCCTTGCCGGCCGAACTCGAGGATTTGACCGAAGCCGTGGATTTTGCCGAGCTCGACCGGCTGGCCAACTGGTCGGCGATTTCGGGCGTTCATGAGAAATACGATGCCGTACATGCTTTCACCCGGCAGCGTATCGAGATCGAGGACCGTCTAGGCGACGTCGAAGCGGCGATCAAGCGGGACGGCATGGTCTGGGTGTCATGGCCGAAGAAGGCATCGAAAGTGCCGACCGACGTCACCGAGGACGTTATCCGCACAGAGGCGCTGAAGCTCGACCTCGTCGACGTCAAGGTCGCCGCCGTGAACGAGATCTGGTCCGGGCTGAAGCTCGTCATCCGAAAGGACCTGAGGTAATGGTCGAACTCACGCTTCCGAAAAACTCGAAGATCATGGCCGGAAAAACCTGGCCGAAGCCGGAGGGCGCGACCAATCTGCGCGAATACCGCATCTACCGCTGGTCGCCGGACGATGACGAGAACCCGCGCATGGATACGTATTTCGTCGACATGGACGATTGCGGGCCGATGGTGCTCGACGCGCTGCTCTGGATCAAGAACAAGATCGATCCGACGCTGACGCTGCGCCGCTCCTGCCGCGAGGGCATCTGCGGCTCCTGCGCCATGAACATCGACGGTTCGAACACGCTGGCCTGCACCAAGGGCTGCGACGACATTTCCGGCGCGATCAAGGTCTATCCGCTGCCGCACATGGCCGTGGTCAAGGACCTGGTGCCCGACCTCACCACTTTCTACGCACAGCACGCCTCGATCGAGCCGTGGCTGAAGACGGTGTCGCCCGAGCCGGCCAAGGAATGGCTGCAGAGCCATGAGGATCGCGAAAAGCTCGACGGGCTCTACGAGTGCATCTTGTGCGCCTGCTGCTCGACCTCCTGCCCGAGCTACTGGTGGAACGGCGAGCGCTATCTCGGCCCGGCGACGCTGCTGCAGGCCTATCGCTGGCTGATCGATTCCAGGGACGAGGCGACGGGCGAGCGGCTCGACAATCTCGAAGACCCGTTCCGGCTCTATCGCTGCCACACCATCATGAACTGCGCCCAAACCTGCCCCAAGGGGCTCAACCCGGCGAAGGCGATCGCCGAGATCAAGAAGATGATGGTGGAACGGCGGGTATAGGCGGCGGGCGGATCATCTCGTCGGCAGTGATCCTTCGCGCCCCCCTCTGTCCTGCCGGACATCTCCCCCTCAAGGGGGTGTTTGGACCGGAGACATCGCGAACAGGTGTGCGAGGACATCGCGAACAGTTTGGCGCGCTTTGCGCCGGGAGGTTCGGGGTGCCATTCGAGGACACGAGCGCGATGTCTCCGGTCCAAACAGGGGGGAGATTAGCAGCTTGGAGGACAGCGCCCTTTCTGCAGCCTTGAAAAGTGGCGAAGCGGTGATGACAGCCAATCTCCCCACTAGAGGGGGAGATGTCCGGCAGGACAGAGGGGGCGCTGTCCCGCCGAGTTCGAAAGGATAGCAAACTTATGACCGATTCCGACCTTCCCATCCTCTCTCCCATCGAAGCCCGCGTGCTCGGCTGCCTGATCGAGAAGAAGGAGCTGACGCCGGACGTCTATCCGCTGACGCTCAACGCGGCACATGCGGCGGCCAACCAGAAGACGGCGCGCGAGCCGGTAATGTCGGTCGAGCTTGCCGAGGTCAGGCGGGCGCTTGGCCAGCTCGAGCAGAAGGGCCTCATCAGGCAGGTGTTCGCGTCGCGCGTCGAGCGCTACGAGCATATCGTGGCGCAGCGCTTTTCCCTGACCTCGGCGCAGATCGCGCTGCTCGGCCTGTTGCTGCTGCGCGGCCCGCAGACGGCCTATGAATTGCTGGCGCGAAGCGAGCGCATGGCGCGGCTGCCGTCGATCGACGAGCTTCGCGGCAATCTCGATCTGCTGATCGGCCGCCGGCCACCGCTGGTGCAGCAGATCGATCGCGGCCCAGGCCAGCGCGAGGATCGCTACGTCCATCTGCTCAGCGGGCCGCCGCAGCTGTCGGCTGCCGCAGCACCCCTGCAGTCGTCCTCGCCGGCGTCGGATATGGAAATGCGCGTGCGGGCCCTCGAGGAGGAGGTCGCGGCATTGCGCGCCCGCCTCGACGCGCTCGTTGGCGAAAAAAGCCAATAATCATTCGAGAGGGGGCGCGAAGGATCGCCCGCTTTTCGCAGACCAGCTCTCACCCGAGCCTGGCGTCGAGCGATACTTTGATGGCGCCGAGCGCTTTCGAGACCGGGCATTCGGCCTTGGCCTTCTCGGCCAATTCCTTGAACTTGGCGGCATCAATGCCCGGTACCTTGCCGACCAGCGTGATCGCGCTGCCGGTGATGCCGGTGCCGGGGACCAGCGTTACCACGGCCTTGGCGTCGAGCTCGGCAGCCGGGGTGCCGTTCTCGGCGAGAAAATGCGAAAGCTGCATGGCGTAGCAGCCGGCATGGGCGGCGGCGATCAGCTCTTCCGGGTTGGTGCCGGATTTGCCGCTCTCGTCCTCGAAACGCATCTTGGCGGAATAGGGCGTGCCCTTCAGCGTCCCGCTCTGTGTATCGAGCGTGCCCTTGCCTTCCTTGAAACTGCCTTTCCAAACGGCGTTGGCGGTGCGGTCCATCAATTCCTCCTTGATTGTCGTGGCTGAGCCCGTGATCGGCATCCAGTCGACTATAGCGCGCGCGGGAGCGAAGGCCACCCACGCTTTCGTATCGGCGGCGGCGTGACACATCATGTCGAGCGAAAAAAATTCGAAAAAAATATGCGTGCAAAAATGTCGACTTCCATCTGTCCCGGCCGTCCTGCGGGCGGCCATGGACTTGGTGGCCGGATGGAGGACCACATGAACAATCTGTTTTCTGCTCACTGGACAAGCACCGGCCACAGGGCCGGTGAACAACAAGCCGACTGGTCGCGCCTGCAGCCTTCCGGCTTCGGCCGACTGCTTGCGGCGATTGCCATCATTGGGATTGCGGTATCTCTTCTCGACTATGCTGCGGCCGGTCTCGATTCTGCGGCAGGCAAGGGCTCCGCGGAGATTTCCGTAGCCTCGTCTTCGGCTTCAAGCCAGGAATGGAGATAAAAATGAAGTATGTTTGCCTGGTCTATGGTGAAGAAAAAGATCTCTACGCAATGACCCCCGAGAGGCTGGCCAAGCTCGACGCCGATTCGATGGCCCATGACCGGTCATTGGACCAACGCGGGATGCTGATCATCGCGCAGGCGCTGCAATCGGTGAAAACGTCGAAAACCGTTCGCAGGCGCAAGGGCAAGCGGCTGGTCACCGACGGCCCCTTCGCCGAAACCAAGGAGCAGTTGCTCGGTTTCGTCATGATCGAGGCCGAGAGCCTCGATGAGGCGCTGGAGATCGCGGGCGAGATTCCGCTGGCCGAAATCGGCACGATCGAGGTGCGGGCGATCTACAAGGTGCCCGGGTCATAGAGATGTCTCGATAAGTTCCTCCACGGAGCGGTGGCGACCAACGACTGGCATGGGCTTTCGTTTTCTTCGCCGGACGCAACTTTTGCGTGTTGAAGCGAAGCAATACTTCTCCTATCGTCGCCGAGATCGGGGGATTTCGGGGCATGCATATATTGATTGCAGCAATCGGCCTGCTCGGAGCAGCGGGTTTCTGGTGGTACCGGCTGAAGATCATGAACGACGCGGCGCGTGAGGTTGCCGACGTGGTTGGCCGCGTGCAGGGCAACGTCCGCCGCAAGAAACTGCGCAAGCAGGCGGCGCTCTCGCCGCTGACGGCGATCGACGACCCGGTCGTCGCCGCCGCGACGCTGATCACCGCCATCGTTTCCGAACATGGTCCTGTGCTGCCGCAACGCGAAGCTGCCATTCGATCGGTGATCTCGGAGATTGCCGACAAAAAACAGACCGATGAAGCGGTGATCTACGCCAAATGGGCGGCATCGCAAATCGACGACGCCACGGTCGTAATCGACAAGCTGGCACCGTTCCTGCGCGAACGGCTCGACGCGGCCGAAAGGAGCGATCTGCTGCGGATGGTCAGCCGTGCGGCGGAAGCCGGCGGACAAAACCTGCAGATTCCCGACCAGCGCATGCTGCGGCTGCGCCAGAAGCTGGGCTTCGAGGTCAACTAAGTCCCCTGATACGAAATTCGGCAGACCGCATGGCGATTAAGCCGAGACGCCTGATCGCTTCGTCATCCTGGGTCTTCTCTCCGCTTCGCGTCGCTACGCCCAGGGATGACGAAGTTGGGGAAGCTTCAGGGCCTGTTTAGATCGCCTCGCCCTTCAACAGTTTCGGCGTGTCGCCGGACAGACCCGACGCCTGGCGGATGAAAAACCCCTTCAGCCGGGGCATGCGCTCGACGAGGCCGAGGCCGATGTCGCGCAAAGTGCGCAGCGGGCCGAAATCGTTGGAAAACATCCGGTTCAGCACATCGGTGGTGATGCCCATCTGCACCGTGTCGAAACGCCGCCATTGCTGGTAGCGCTCGAGCACGTCGAGCGCGCCGATGTCCTGGCCGAGCCGGTCAGCCTCGACCACCACTTCGGCCAGCGCCGCCACGTCCTTGAAGCCGAGATTGAGACCCTGGCCGGCGATCGGGTGGATGCCGTGGGCGGCGTCGCCGGCCAAGGCGATGCGCGGCGCGACGAAGGCGCGCGCAATGATCAGCCCTAGCGGCCAGGCACGCGGCTTGTCGGCGAGATGGATTTCGCCGAGTTTCAGGCCAAAGCGCTGCTCGAGCTCATATTCCAGGACCAGCGTGTCGCCACTGACCAGTTTCTCGGCATCCTGCGACCGTTCGACCCAGACGATCGACGAGCGGTTGGTGCCGTCCTTGCCCGGCTTGAGCGGCAGCGTGGCAAACGGGCCTGCGGGGAGGAAATGCTCTTCGGCGCGGCCGTTGTGCGGCCGCTCGTGCGCCACCGTGCAGACGATGCCGGACTGGCCATACTCCCATTTCACCGTCTTGATGCCGGCCATGTCGCGCAGCTTCGAATTGACGCCGTCGGCGGCAACCAGCAGCCGCGCCTTCAGCGTCGCGCCGTCGGCAAGATGCACGGTGATGCCGGCGCCGTTGATGTCGAAGCCGCTGACGGCGACGCCTTCGATGATGCCGATGCCGAGTTGTTCGGCGCGCCGGCGCAAGGCGCCGTTCAAATCCTTGTTGGCGACCATATGCGCAAAGGGTTCGCCGGGCGCGACCTCGCCGTCGAAGGTGAGGAACACCGGGCGGACCGGATCGGATGTGCGCGAATCGGTGACGATCATTTCGGTGATCGCCTGCGCCCCCGGCGCGATCTCGTTCCAGACGCCGAGCTGGTCGAGCATGCGGCACGCGGCGGCGGCAATCGCCGAGGCGCGGCCGTCCTTCTGCCAGACCCTGGCGGGTGCTGCATCGACGACGGCGACGGCGAGGCTCGGCCGCGCCTGCTTCAGCGACACGGCGGCGGCCAGGCCGACATAACCGGCGCCGGCGACCAGAACGTCGAGCGAATTCTTGCTGTCGAGCATGGCAATTCCTTTCGCAGCCTGACTGTCGCCGGGCATTCCGCCCTTGACTGCCCGCTGTTCCTGTCGGAAACCGCCATGGTAATTTTGCGGCGAGGTCAAGATGACGGCAGCCATGGACGAGCTTCTCGGCATTCTCGACCTCGAGCAGCTGGAACACAACCTGTATCGTGGTCGCAGCCCCAAGCTCGATTGGCAGCGCATCTTCGGCGGCCAGACCATCGCCCAGGCGCTGGTCGCCGCGCAGCGAACGGTCGAGCCCGAGCGCCACGTGCATTCGCTGCATGGCTATTTCATGCGGCCGGGCGACACCAAGGTGCCTATCATCTACGAGGTCGACCGCATCCGTGACGGCGGCTCCTTCACCACGCGCCGCGTCGTGGCGATCCAGCACGGCCAGGCGATCTTTTCGCTGGAAGCCTCGTTCCAGCAGGATGAGGTCGGCCTGGAACATCAGGTGCCGATGCCGCAGGACGTGCCGGCGCCCGACACGTTGCTGTCGCAGCGCGAATTGCTGTGCAAGTTCGGCGAAGCCGTGCCCGACGGCATCAAGCGCTATTGGGAGCGCGACCGGCCGATCGAGATGAAGCCGGTGATGCTGAAGCATTATACCAGCCGGGAAAAGCTCGAGCCGAAGCAGAACATCTGGATCCGCACCACCGGCCCGGTGCCGGCCGACCGCGCCACGCAGGCGGCCGTGCTCGCTTACCTCTCGGATATGACGTTGCTCGACACCTCGACCTTTGCTCATGGCCGCGCTATTTTCGATCGTGATATCCAGGCAGCCAGCCTCGACCACGCCATGTGGTTCCACCGCAACCATCCGCTCGACGACTGGATGCTGTACACGCAAGACAGCCCGTCGACGCAAGGATCGCGTGGCTTTACCCGCGGCTCGCTGTTTGCCCGCGACGGCACCTTGATCGCCTCGGTTGCCCAAGAAGGACTCATCCGGCTGAAGCGGCCGCCTGCGGAGTAGGCATTTTTCGAAATTTGCCTATTTTTTAAGCATATGCACTGCCGCGCCTGTGAACAGGCAGCTGCCAGACCTTCTCGATTTCGTTGTTTAACAACAGCTTAACACCCTGCTTCGGCAATTGGCACGGAGCTTGAATCCTAGCGGGCACTCTCCGGCTCTCATGGGGATCGGCGAAGTCGTGCAAACGCGGGGACCCGCAACAGCAAAGGGTGAAACCTTATGAAGATCGTGATGGCAATCATAAAGCCGTTCAAGCTCGACGAGGTGCGCGAGGCGCTCACCGCAGTCGGCATCCAGGGCCTGACCGTCACCGAAGTAAAAGGCTACGGACGTCAGAAGGGTCACACGGAAATCTATCGCGGGGCGGAATACGCGGTCAGCTTCCTGCCGAAGATCAAGATCGAAGTCGCGGTCGCTGTCGACATGGTCGACAAGGCCGTCGAAGCCATCACCGCGGCGGCCAAGACCGGCCAGATCGGCGACGGCAAGATCTTCGTTTTCGGCATCGACCAGGCGGTGCGCATTCGCACCGGCGAAACAGACACCGACGCGCTTTGAGCTGCGGATACGTATTCCAATGGAGAGTTCAATGAATATTCCTTCTACCTTGAAGATAACGGGACGCGCGGCCGTTTTAAGTTCGCTCGCTCTCGCTGCACTGGGCACGGTTGCTGCGTTCGCGCAGGAAGCGGCACCGGCGGCACCGGCTGCCCCTGCGCCCGCGCTCGACACCGGCAACACAGCCTGGATGCTGACCTCGACGGCGCTGGTGCTGATGATGACCGTACCGGGCCTGGCGCTGTTTTATGGCGGCATGGTGCGCAAAAAGAACGTGCTCGCCACCATCATGCAGAGCTTTGCCATCACCTGCCTGGTGACGGTGCTGTGGTTCATGTTCGGCTACTCGCTGGCCTTCTCGGATGGCGGCGGCATGAATGCCTATCTCGGCGGCTTCTCGAAGTTCTTCCACAACGGCATCACCACCTCCTCGCTGTGGCTGCCGGGCGTGGCGAACATTCCTGAGTTCGTCTTCTCGATGTTCCAGATGACCTTCGCCATCATTACGCCGGCGCTGATTGCCGGCGCCTTCGCCGAACGCATGAAGTTCTCGGCGCTGCTCATCTTCATGGGCGCGTGGCTGCTGGTGGTCTACGCCCCGATCGCGCACTGGGTGTGGGGCGGCGGCTTCCTCGGCACAGCCGGCGTTCTCGATTTCGCCGGCGGCACGGTCGTTCACATCAACGCCGGCGTTGCCGGCCTGGTCTGCGCGCTGGTTCTCGGCAAACGTGAAGGCTACGGCACCACCAACATGGCGCCGCACAACCTCGTCTACTCCGTCATCGGCGCTTCGCTGCTGTGGGTCGGCTGGTTCGGCTTCAACGCCGGCTCGGAACTGGCCGCCGACGGCCTTGCCGGTGCCGCGATGCTGAACACCCAGGTTGCCGCTGCCGCTGCGGCGCTCGCCTGGATGTTCGCCGAATGGATCGTCGCCAAGAAGCCGAGCGTGCTTGGCATCATCTCGGGCGCCGTCGCCGGCCTGGTCGCGGTGACGCCGGCTTCCGGTTTCGTCAATCCGACCGGCGCCTTCATCGTCGGCATCGTCGCCGGCGTGCTCTGCTACGTCTCGGCCGTCAAGCTCAAGCACGCGTTCGGCTATGACGACTCGCTCGATGCATTCGGCGTGCACGGCATCGGCGGCATCATCGGTGCATTGCTGACCGGCGTGCTCGCCGATCCGGCGATCAACAGCCTTGGCTCGGGTGCCTCTGTCGGCAAGCAGCTCTACGGTATCGTCTTCACCATCCTGTGGACGGCGATCGCGAGCTTCGTGATCCTCTATATCGTCAAGGCGCTGGTCGGCCTGCGTCCTTCGACCCAGGAAGAGGTCGAAGGCCTCGACATCAGCCAGCACGGCGAAGTGGTGCCGTGAGGTTTATTGGCTGGCACCGGCGTTTTGCCGGTGCCGGGAAGATCCCGTCGTGATGCTCCCGAAAGGGCTCACGCCTTGAGGCCCGGAAGATTTCCGGGCCTTTTTTTGTGCGCAGGCGGCCGTTATGGCTCGATCACACAATCGCTTGATCAAGGTGCTCGATCGGCCGGCGGCGTGAAACAGCGGCCGCAGCGGCTCCGAACTGTGGTGGCGGTCGCCCGTTCCGGTGACGCGGAATGCCCATGGTTAATGCGCCCTTAACCTTCCCGCCGCTAGTCTGACAGCCGAATCTGCCGTGTTGCGCGTCCGCGCCCGGCCGGGCAACGACAGACGAGGAAAAGCATGCGTTCAGGGGCTTCAGCACCGCTTGCGCTGGCCGATACGGAGCACGGCATCCGGTCGTTCGCGAGGCGCCAGGTCGGGCGGCTGGTCGGTGCCGGGCTGTTTGCTCTGGTTGGTTTCGGCGTCGCCGCCCTTGCTACCTGGAACGTCGCCGATCCGAGCTTTTCGCACGCCACCGACAATAGCGTAACCAATGCAATGGGTTATGCCGGCGCCGTCTTTTCCGACATTGCCATGCAGTTCTTCGGACTTGCCGCCGTTGCGGCGCTGGTGCCGGCGGTGATCTGGGGATTTCTGCTGTTTACCGCGCGCGGCGTCGACCGGCTGCCGAAACGGGCGCTGGCCTGGTTCGGGTTTTCGCTGCTTGGCGCGGCAATTGCCGGCTGCGTCGTGCCCCCCAAGACCTGGCCGCTGCCGACCGGCCTCGGCGGCGTCTTCGGCGACATGGTGCTCAATATCCCGGGCCTGGTCATCGGCGGCTATCCGACCGGCCTCGTCGCCAGCGTGCTCGCCGTGCTCCTGGCAGCGCCGGCGCTGTGGGTATTCTTGTATGGCTCGGCGCTGATTTCGCGCAAGAACGGCTTTGCCGTCCTCGAACAGCCTGCAGTGCCCGATCCGCAGGACGACCTGCTTTTCGACAATGAAGAGGACGAGGGCGACGAAGGTATATTGGCGCTTGGCGCCATCACCCACTGGTGGTTGTCGCTGCGGGCCTATCTGCGCCGCCGCGCCGCGCGCCGGCGCGAGCGCGACGATTTCGAGCCGGAGATGGAACCGCGCCCCAGCGCCTGGCGGCGGGCGGCCGAACGGGTCGAATCGGCCGAGTTCGCCGAGGCGCGGATGAGCCCGGGCGGGCGCGCCCGCGTCGAGCCGGAATTCTTCGCCGCCATGGTCAACGACCGCAGTGCCTCGATCGACCCTGACGATGCCGACGTCTTCGATAACGACGACAATGACGACGACATGGATTTCGCGCCCGAGCCGGCCGGCCAGCGCCGCGCTGCGCCAACCGCCAAGGTGCAGAACTTCCGTTCCGACGCCGCGACGCGCGTCGAGGCGCCGGCGCCGCGGCCGGCCCCCGGCGCCCGCGTCCAGCGCGAGGCGCAGACTTCGCTGATCGGCTCGGAAAAATTCGAGATGCCGTCGCTGCACTTCCTGTCGGAACCAAAGAACGTGGTGCGCGACGCCAGCCTGTCCAAGGACGCGCTGGAGCAGAACGCCCGCCTGCTTGAGGGCGTGCTGGAGGATTTCGGCGTCAAGGGCGAAATCATCCATGTGCGTCCGGGTCCGGTCGTCACGCTCTACGAGCTGGAACCGGCGCCCGGCATCAAATCGTCGCGGGTCATCGGCCTGTCCGACGACATCGCCCGCTCGATGAGCGCCATCGCCTGCCGTGTCGCCGTGGTGCCCGGCCGCAACGCGATCGGCATCGAATTGCCGAACGCCAGGCGCGAGACGGTCTATTTGCGCGAGATCATGGCCAGCCGCGATTTCGAAACCACCAAGGCCAAGCTGGCGCTGGCGCTGGGCAAGACCATCAATGGCGAGGCGGTGATCGTCGACATCGCCAAGATGCCGCACGTGTTGGTCGCCGGCACCACCGGCTCGGGCAAGTCCGTCGCCATCAACACCATGATCCTGTCGCTGCTCTACCGGCTGACGCCGCAGGACTGCCGGCTGATCATGATCGATCCAAAGATGCTGGAGCTCTCGGTCTATGACGGCATTCCGCATCTTCTGACGCCGGTCGTCACCGATCCGAAGAAGGCGGTGGTGGCGCTGAAATGGACCGTGCGGGAGATGGAGGACCGCTACCGCAAGATGTCCAAGGTCGGCGTCCGCAACATCGACGGCTTCAACGCGCGCGTGCAGCAGGCCGAGAAAAAGGGCGAAAGGATCTCGCGCACCGTGCAGACCGGCTTCGACCGCCAGACCGGCGAGGCGATCTACGAGACGGAGAACCTCGACCTCGAGCCGATGCCCTACATCGTCGTCATCATCGACGAGATGGCCGATTTGATGATGGTCGCCGGCAAGGACATCGAAGGCGCAGTGCAGCGCCTGGCGCAGATGGCGCGCGCCGCTGGCATCCATGTCATCATGGCGACGCAGCGGCCGTCGGTCGATGTCATCACCGGCACCATCAAGGCGAATTTCCCGACCCGCATCTCCTTCCAGGTGACATCGAAGATCGACAGCCGCACCATCCTGGGCGAGCAGGGCGCCGAACAGCTGCTCGGCATGGGCGACATGCTCTACATGGCCGGCGGCGGCCGCATCCAGCGCGTGCACGGTCCCTTCGTCTCCGACGACGAGGTGGAGAAGATTGTCGCGCATCTGAAATTGCAGGGCGTGCCGGAATATCTCGACGCCATCACCGAGGACGACGACAAGGATGACGATGAGCCGACGGGCAAAGGCAGTGGCGGCGGCGACGGCGGTAATTTCGAGGATTCCGACGATCCCTACGACCAGGCGGTCGCGGTGGTGCTGCGCGACGGCAAGGCCTCTACCAGCTACATCCAGCGCCGGCTCGGCATCGGCTACAATCGCGCCGCCTCGATCATCGAGAAGATGGAGAAGGAAGGCATTGTCGGCCCGGCCAACCATGCCGGAAAACGCGAAATCCTGGTGCCGACGGAGGACGACAAGTTCTAGAGCGCGTCCGCGCCGGCAACTTTGAACCTTTTGGCGCGTTGCAACGACGGGCGCCGTGCGGCCGCCAAACTTAAGCCCAACTGGGGGGCCAGACCAATATAACGAGCAAGCAATCAGATGATGGTGACCGGCATGAAAAACGCAACTCTCCCCCCAAGCAGGGATTTCGCCCCAACCCGCCGGCAGGTGCTCGGCCTCGGCCTGGTCCTGGCCGGTGCGGCGGCCGCCAATGTCGTGCCCGGCTTCCAGTTGCTGGCGTCGGCGCAAGCAGCGGTTCCGGCGACGGCGCAGAAGATCGCCGATCATTTCTCCTCGGTCAAATCGATGAGCGGCGAGTTCGTGCAGTTCGGACCCAAGGGCGAGCAGACCGGCGGCAAGTTCTTTCTGGAACGGCCGGGCAAGATCCGCTTCAATTACGACGGCGCCTCGAATTTCAGGGTGATTTCCGACGGCAAGTCGGTGGTCATCCTCAACAAGAAGCTGCGGACCTCCGACCTCTATCCGCTGTCGAAGACGCCGCTGAAGCTGCTGCTCGACGACAAGATCGATCTGTCGGGCGGGCGCGTCAGAAGCGTCAAGGAAGAGGACGATCTCACCACCATCCAGCTTGCCGACAAATCGGTGTTCGGCAATTCGAAGATCACCATGATGTTCGATCCGAAATCTTATGAATTGCGGCAGTGGACCATCACCGATGCGCAAGGCAAGGACACGACGGTGATGATCTTCAACACCAAGGAGGGCGTCAGCTTCGCCCCCGACACCTTCGCCATCGACTATACGGCGAACCGCGAGCTGAACACCAAGACGCGGTAACTTCCTACTGCTGCGGGATGGTTTTTCCGCGTTGGTGCGGGCGGCTTGTTTTTGCGGTGCGCGGCTGGCAGTAGTTTCCGCGATTGACTTCCGTCGGAGCCATCCGGCGGATCTTGCGTTGTCCGGAACCCCACATGCCGTTTTCCGTCGCTACCTGGAACATCAACTCCGTCCGGCTGCGCATGCCGATCGTCGAGCGCCTGCTGGTCGAGCAGGCGCCGGACGTGCTCTGCCTGCAGGAAACCAAGGTTCCGGACGAATTGTTTCCGGAGAAGGCGTTCCGCAAGCTCGGCTACGAGCACATCGCCTTCCATGGCCAGAAGGGCTATCACGGCGTTGCCACCATAGCGCGGCGGCCGATCGAGGTGGTCGAAAAGCGCCGCTTCTGCGAGATCGACGACAGCCGGCATCTGTCGGTCACCGTCAACGCCGGCGGCAAAACGATCCTGCTGCACAATTTCTACGTTCCGGCCGGCGGCGACGAGCCCGACCCGGCCGTCAACCGCAAGTTCAAGCACAAGCTCGATTTCGTTGCCGAGATGAACGCCGTGCGGGCCGAGCATGACGAGCACTCCGGCTCGATCCTGGTCGGCGACCTCAACATCGCGCCGCTCGAGCACGATGTCTGGTCGCACAAGCAGCTCCTCAATGTCGTCAGCCATACGCCGGTCGAGACGGAAAACTTCGAGGCAATGCGGCTCGCCGGCGACTGGATCGACCTGATGCGGCTCAATGTGCCTTACGAGGAGAAACTCTACACCTGGTGGAGCTATCGCGCCCAGGATTGGCAGGCCTCAAATCGCGGCCGCCGCCTCGACCATGTCTGGTCGTCGCCAAACCTGGTGCCGCATTTTGCCGGCTATGAAATCCTGCGGCCGGCGCGCGGCTGGGAACGGCCCTCGGACCATGTGCCGGTGATCGGGCGTTTCAACCTGGATTAGCTTTGTCTCGCCTCAGCGAAACCTGAAGCTATCCGCGATGTAGTCGGGACGGGCGTTCAGCGTGGCGAAAACGTCCTCCAGGTCAGGCGCCCCCGCCAATATGCCCGACAGGACCAGCGTCGTCGCGACACCGACGCCGTTGCCGCCGGCGATGTCGTGCTCGACGCTGTCGCCGACGCAGACCACGCTGTCGCGCTCCGGGTGGCCCGCCAGTGCCAGCGCTGCCTCGAATATCTGCGGATTGGGCTTGCCAATGCGCACCACGCTGCCGCCGAGGCTCTCATAGAGATCGGCGAGCCGGCCGGCGCCGAAGCGAGGGCCGACGGCAGTCAGCATGATCTTGTCGGGATTGGTGCAGAAGCATGGCACCCGCCGCGCCGCCGCCGGACCAAGAAGCCGGCGATAATGGTCGAGGTCGTAGCGATCGCCCTCGCTGGCGGAAATCAGCACCAGTTCGGCATCGTAGCCGTCCTTGGCCAGGACGAAGGGCAGGCCGTCGACAGCCGAACGGTCATTGTCGCGGCGGATCAGCAGGCATTTTGTCTGCGGGCGCAGGGCTCCGGAGGCTGCCATTTGGTGGAAGGAGCGCCACGCCACCTCGCCGGAGGAGACAAAGTGATCCCAGCTTCCCGGTTCGAAGCCGAGCTTCAGCAGGCGGTGCTCATTGGGTTGCGCCCGCTTGCCGGAATTCGAGATCAGTACGATGGTCTTGCCGGCGCGCTTGAGTGCCGACAACGCTTCGACAGCACCTGGATAGGCGCTGGTGCCGTCGTGCAGCACACCAAATTGGTCGAGCAGGAACACCTGATAGCGGTCGGTCAGCGCGGCGATGCCGTCGAGGTGTTGAATTGCCTTGGTCGTCATAAAAGCCCCGCTGCGCTTGCGCCCATCAGCGCCAGCCGCGCCGTGCCGGCAGCGGCCTCCTCCGAAAGAGCCGGCACGAGAGCGACGCCAAGCTTGCGCTGCCGGATCGCTGTCCAGGCCGGATTGGCCGCACCGCCGCCGACGCTCCTGACCGATGTCAGTCGGGGGGCGCCGAGTTCGGCAAGCCGGCGATAGCCGAGCGCTTCGATCGCCGCAATACCCTCGAACATCGCTTTCAGATAGTCGGCGTCGTCGGCGGGCCGCGGCTCGAGGCGCGGCGGCAGCGCCGGATCGGCTATGGGGAAGCGTTCGCCCGGCGCCGGCAGCGGGTAATAATCGAGGCCGGTCTTCGTCGCCGGGTCGATTTTTTTGCTGAGTTCGACAATGCGGGCGACGGGGAAATGCTGGGCCAGCACCTTGCCGCCGGAGTTCGAGGCGCCGCCCGCCAGGTAGGTGTCACCCAGCCGATGGCTGTAAATGCCGAATTGCGGCGCCGAGATCGGCCGGTCGCAGAGGATCTTGATGGTCAGCGACGAGCCGAGCGCGGTAACGCCGTCGCCCGCGGCACTCGCACCGGTCGCCAGGAATGAGGCGCAACCATCCGTCGTGCCGGCAACGACAACCACGTCGCGCGGCAGGCCGAACATTTTCGCAGCGCTGGCGGTGAGCGTGTCCGTGACATCGCCCGGCCGCACGACGCGGGGCAGGAATTCCATGCGCACGCCGGTCGCCGCGATCCAGTCCGGCCAGCGCCTGGCCCCGACGTCGTAGCCGGTCTTCAGGGCATTGTTCTCGTCGCTGACATCGAAGCGGCCGGAAAACTGTCCGGCGATCCAGTCTGCCTGGTGCAGCACAGTGGCGACGCCGGGCAGGTGCTGGAAAGACAGCGCCTTGGCGAGACCGGAGGTCGCCCCGAGTGCAGCGCTCGTTGCCGGTGCCGCGTCGGCTATTGCTGTCAGGATAGTGTCGTCAGCGACCTTGTCGTTGTACATCAGCGGTTCGGCCAGCGGCCGCCCGGCGCCGTCGACCGGCAGCAGCGTGCCCGACGTACCGTCGACGGCGATCGAGCGCACTGCCGCGCGATCGATACATTTGAGCAGTTCCGCCAACGTCGCGCCGACCGCCTCCCACCATATGGCGGGGTCGCGGCCGTTCGGCCCAAATCGCTCGAGGGCAATAGCGGAATGCGCGGCAACGGAAAAGTCCGGACGCATGGCGACGGCGCGCGCGCCGGATGTGCCGATGTCGATGCCGATGGCAAGCGGGCCAGACGAACGCGACATGTCAGCTGCCTCCGGCATTGAGTTTCTGGCGATATTTTTCGGCGTCCCAGTTGATCAGCTCGTCATTCTCCGCCGCTGTCAGATAATTCAGCTTCGCCGCGACATCGATCCGCGCCGTCACGTCGGAAAGGCAGCGCTGCATGGCGTCGGCACCGGCGCCGGCGTCGCCGCGCATCAGCACGCCGAGTCCAGGAAACAGGATCGCCACGGGTGCGGCGCCGCAGCGCTCGATGACGCGCTTCGCACCCTCGTCCGGTCTCGCCACGACCGAGCCTTCGCCGAGAAAGATGACGTGGTCGGGGTAGAGGCTGCCACCCGAAGCCATGCGGCAGCTTTCGGGGTCGATCGCCACCGCATGCGCCTCAACGTCCGCCGGCAATCTGTAGTCGCTGTCGCCGGCGCGCGCCGTCAATGCCGCGATGTCCGGTTCCGCCACCTGGCGCGGCGGCCGCGCCAACAGTCGTGTCACGCGCCGCAGCAGCATGTCGGCCGCGGCGACGGTCTCGGCTGCAACGACCAGGCCGTGATTGCCGAGGATCAGGATATCCACGCCTGGCCGAAGGCGCTCGGCGATACCCTGCGCGAGCGGCAGTCCCGGCCGGCGATAGGGAATATACGCCCATTGATGGCCGTCGAGCCGCCTGGCCGCCTCGGCCTCGCAGTCGGCCTGCACGGCCAGCGAAATGGTCTCGACGCAGTGAACATGCAGAACGATGCGCTGCGGCATCAGCGCATGCACGGTGGTCTCGATCGACGGGCGCAAGCCGCGCGCGTTGAGGGCGTCGACAGTGAAGGCCTGCGGCTGTTCGGCGGCCGGGTCGCGCCGTTCGATGGCGTCGAGCAGTGGCGGGATGCCGACCGGCACCATGATGTCGGCGATGAGCGCGTCCTTCAGCCAGGTGCCGGAGGCCTTGATCCAGAGCGTGTCGCCGGCTTTCAGCGAGGTGTTGCCGCCGGCGGCCTGGGTCAGATGCGGGTCGCTGCCGATGGCGGCCGAAAGCGACCGCAGCGCTGCCAGTTCCTGCGCATCCGCACTGATCGTCATCGAAATTCCTCTACAATCCGGCCGCGTGGCCACGGCTTTGGACGTCCCGGTGCCGGGACGAAGACCCATGCTGGTATCGCAGATGCGAGTAAGTTACGTCAACAGTGATGTTATCGCGTCAAATCAGGCTTGCAATCCGAGGGCCGTTGAGTAAGTTGCACCAATTGCCATGCAAAACGGCAATGCCGTGCAAAATGCTTGGGAGGCAAGCGCATTGGGAGGTAAGGGTTGAGCGACTCCGGCCGCCAGCGTCAGATTGTCGAGCTTTTGCGGGACCGGCCTTTCGCATCGGTGCGCGAGCTGCAGGAGCGGCTTGGCGTATCGGCGGCGACGGTGCGGCGCGACATCGACAAGATCGACGAGGCCGGCGAAGCGCGCAAGGTCTATGGCGGCATCTCGGCGCTCGATGGCGCTTCGCAAGCCGGCGTCGCCTATGCCAGGCCCTATGACGAGAACCGCGACCTCGCCGTCGAGGCGAAGCGGCAGATCGCCGCTCTCGCCGCCACCATGGTGCGCGACGGCGACGCGGTCATCGTTCATGGCGGTTCGACCTGCTTCCATCTCGGCGTCAAGCTCGCCGACCGCAACATCCGCCTCTACACCAACTCGATGCCGCTCGCGGCCTATCTCAGCGACCACGGCCATTGCAGCCTCACCGTCGCCGGCGGCGAACTGCACCGCGAGCCGGGCATCATCCATTCGCTGACGCAGACGGTGCCGTTCTACGCCTCGAAGTTCTTTCTCGGCGCGCAAGGCATCGGCCAGGAAGGCCTTCTGGAATCGCACCCGCTGCTGGTCCGCTCGATCGTCGAGCTCAGCCTCTGCGCCGACCAGATCGTCGTGCTGGCCGACAGCCGAAAACTGTCGATCCACGCGCGCAATGTGGCACTGCCGCTGTCGCGGATCGGCACGCTGGTCACCGATGACGGCCTGTCCGAGACAGATGCCCGCATGCTCGAAGATGCCGGCGTCATGGTGCGGATCGCGGCTTCCTCGGGAGGCGCCCAGTGAACATCGCCGTCCTCGATTTCGGCAAGACCAATTCGAAGCTGTTCGTCTTCGGCCAGGACGGACAGATCCTCGACGAGCGCCGCAGCCAGCCGAGCTGGATCCGAAAAGGCGGCTTCAGCGTGCTTGACGAGCCAGCGCTGCACGACTGGGCGGCTCGCGCCATCGATGCTGCAGTCGACACGCATGGCGTGGAAGGGCTGATGGTATCCGGCCATGGCTGCACCTTCGCGTTGGTCGACGAAGCCGCGCTGACGCATCCGATCCTCGATTACGAGCAGGAACCGCCAGCTGAAATCGCCGCGCAGATCGACCGCCGCATTCCGGATTTTGCCGAGACCTTTTCGCCGCGCCTGCCGCTTGGCTTCAACTACGGCCGCCACATGTTGTGGCTGAACGAGGTGGAGCCCGGTGCCTTCGCCGCAGCGAAATCGATCCTCGGCTACCCCCAATATTGGAGCTGGCGGTTTGGCGGCCGGCCGGTATCGGAAGTGTCGTATCTTGGCTGCCACTCGCATTTATGGGCGCCGCGCAAACGCGATTTCAGCTCGCTGGTCGATGCCGAGGGCTGGCGCGGCCAGATGCCCGCCTTCGAGCGCGCCGGCGCGGTGATCGGCGAGCAGCGCTTCGGCCAGGCCGCGAAGCCAGTCGCCATCCATAATGGCGTCCACGACAGCAATGCCGCGCTGCATGCCTACCGCCGGCAGCAACTCGGGCCGGTGACCGTGGTCTCGACCGGCACCTGGGTGGTCGTGCTCAATCCCGACTGCCCGCTCGACGCACTCGACGGCGAGCGCGACATGCTGGTCAATGTCGATGTCGATGGCGGCCCGGTGCCAACCGTCCGCTTCATGGGCGGGCGCGAATTCGCCACGATCAGCGCCGGCTGGCAGGGCGCAATCGCGCCGTCATCGACACAACGGGTGATCGACGCCGGCATCATGGCGCTGCCGAGCTTTGCACCCGGCGGCCCGATGCCGCACCGCCGCGGCGAACTGGTCGGGCGTACGCCCAGTGCCGAGGAACGCGCGGCCATGGCGCTGCTCTATGTCGCGCTGATGGTCGATCTGTGCCTCGAGCTGATCCATTCGGACAACACAGTGATCGTCGACGGCGGCCTGAACAATGGCGGGCTGCTTGCCGCGTTGCTGGCGCAGTTGCGGCCCGGGCAGGCTTTCCTGCAGGGCGCAACGCTGGAGGGCAGCGCCACCGGTGCTGCCGCACTTGCCTTCGAAAGCGTCGGACGCGAGTTTGCCACCGAAGCGCCGGAGGCGGTGCATGCGGCAAGTTTCAGCGGCCTTGCCGGCTATCGCAACGACTGGCGCGGCCTTGCCGCCGACCGGGCTGTGGCCAGCGCAACTGCAGGAGGTGCGCGATGAGCGCCGCCGCCCGGATCGAGACGGTGCGCCAGCCGGTGCTGGAGATGCGCCACATCTCCAAGACGTTCGGTGCGATCCGCGCCTTGCACGATGTGTCGCTGACCGTTCACGCCGGCGAGCTGCACGCGCTGATGGGCGAAAACGGTGCCGGCAAGTCGACGCTGATGAAGGTGCTGTCCGGCGCCTACCGGCCGGACCCCGGCGGCGAAATCCTGATCGACGGCGTGCCGGCCGCGACTGGCGACCCGATCAAGGCGCGCGCCGCCGGCATTGCGGTCATCTATCAGGAGCTGTCGCTGGCGCCTAATCTGTCGGTAGCGCAGAACATTTTTCTCGGCAACGAGCCGCGACGGTTCGGCGTTGTCGACCGCGAGCAGTGCAATCGGCGCGCCAGCGAGATCATCGCGCGGCTCGGCGTGACCTTCTCGGCGCGCACTCCGGTCGCAAGCCTGTCGCTCGGCGAGCGACAGCTGGTGGAAATCGCCCGCGCGCTGTCGACCAATGCGCGCATCATCGTCATGGACGAGCCGACCACGTCGCTGACCTCGCGCGAGACCGACCGGCTGTTCGAGGTGATCGCGACGCTGAAGTCGCAAGGCATCGCCATCATCTACATCAGCCACCGCATGGAAGAGGTCTACCAGCTCGCCGACCGCGTCAGCGTGCTACGCGACAGCGGCTATGTCGGCACGCTCGACCGCGCCGACCTGAACGCCTCGCGCCTGGTATCGATGATGGTCGGGCGCGATCTGTCGACGTTCTACAAGAAGGATCACCGTCCGCCGGACAGCAAGCGCGCCATCGCGCTGTCGGTGCGCGGCATGTCGGACGGCAATCTCATAAAGAATTGTTCCTTCGACCTCCACAAGGGCGAGGTGCTGGCATTGGCCGGCCTGGTCGGCTCGGGCCGCACCGAACTGGCACGGCTGATCTTCGGCGCCGACAGGCACACATCAGGCACGCTGGAGCTCGGCGGCAAACCGATATCCATCGGTTCGCCGAGCGAGGCGCTCGATGCCGGCATCGCCTACCTGACCGAGGACCGCAAGCAACTTGGCCTGTTTCTCGACATGTCGATCTCCGACAATATCAGCATGGGCGTGCTGGCAAAGGACGCGAAGGCCGGCGGTTTGCGCGACTTCACGGCTGCCGAAAAGCGCGCCGCCAAGGCGGTGTCAGACCTCTCCATCCGCACCAGCTCGGTGCAGGCCAATGCCGGCTCGCTGTCGGGCGGCAACCAGCAGAAGGTGCTGCTCGCCCGCCTGCTGGAAACCGAGCCGCAGGTCGTCATCCTCGATGAGCCGACCCGCGGCGTCGATGTCGGGGCGAAGTCGGAAATCTATCGGCTGATCGACAACCTGGCCAAGAAAGGCATCGCCATCCTGATGATCTCCAGCGAACTGCCGGAGGTGATCGGCATCGCCGACCGCGTGCTGGTGATGCGCGACGGCACCATTGCCGGCGAGGTGACGGCGTCGGAGGGCGAGCCGCTGCGGCAGGAAGCGATCATGGAACTTGCAACGGGAGCGGCTCAGCGATGACCGACAAGGTGGCCGACACGATGAAAGCGGACGACCGGGCGGTCGGCAGGAGCACGAGGTGGCGTACCGCCATTGCCGCACTCGGCATGCTGCCGATCCTGATCCTGCTGGCGGTCGGCTTCCAGTTCATCAATCCGCGCTTTTTCACCCAGACCAATCTGCTGATCGTCATGCAGCAATCGTCGATCAACATCGTGCTGGCCGCCGGCATGACCTTCGTCATCCTGACCGGCGGCATCGACCTGTCCGTCGGCTCCATCCTTGCCGCCTCGGCGATGGTGGCGGTGATGGTGTCGCTGGTGCCCGATTGGGGACTGCTGGGCGTGCCCGCGGCCATTCTCGTCGGGCTCGGTTTCGGCGTCATCAACGGGCTGCTGATCGCCTATATCAAGCTGCCGCCCTTCATCGTCACGCTGGGATCGCTGACCGCCGTGCGCGGCGTCGCCCGCCTGCTCGGCCAGGACACGACGGTGTTCAACGCGGACCTGCCGTTCGACTTCATCGGCAACGGTTCGCTGTTCGGCATTCCGTGGCTGGTAATCATCGCGCTGGCGGTCGTCGTCCTGTCCTGGCTGGTGCTCAAGCGCACCGTGCTCGGCACCTGGATCTACGCCGTCGGCGGCAACGCCGAGGCCGCCAGGCTGACCGGCATCAAGGTGCCGCTGGTGCTGCTCTTCGTCTACGGCGTTTCCGGCCTTCTGGCCGGCCTTGGCGGCGCCATGTCGGCGGCCCGGCTCTATGCCGCCAACGGGCTTCAGCTCGGCCAGTCCTACGAACTCGACGCCATTGCCGCAGTCATCCTCGGCGGCACCAGTTTCGTCGGCGGTGTCGGCTCGATCTGGGGCACGCTGATCGGCGGCCTGATCATCGCCGTGCTGTCCAACGGGCTCATCCTCGCCGGTGTTTCGGACATCTGGCAGTACATCATCAAGGGATTGGTCATCATCGTGGCGGTCGCCCTCGACCGTTACCGGCTCCAGGCAGGAGCAAGAACGTGATGGCCCTTAGTCGCCGGCATCCAACGAGCCGGTTTCATGTGTAACGCACCGTGAGAGGCGCGGGGCATCAGGAGGAAAACAAAACAATGAAGACCATCGCTAAACTGCTCTGCGGCGTCGCCCTTGCGGCCGCCGTCATCGCGCCGGCATCGGCAAAGGATCTGAACAAGGTCGGCATCTCGGTCGGACTGCTCGGCAACCCGTTCTTCGTCGCCACCATCAAGGGCATCGAGGACGCGGCCAAGAAGATCAACCCGAATGTGCAGGTGACCTCGGTATCGGCCGACTACGATCTCAACAAGCAGGTATCGCAGGTCGATTCCTTCATCGCTGCCGGTGTCGACGTCATCATGCTCAACGCAGTCGATGCCAAGGCGATCGCGCCGGCGGTGAAGAAGGCGCAGGCGGCCGGCATCGTCGTTGCCGCTTTCGACGTTTCGGCGCCGGGCGCCGACGTCACCGTGATGACCAACAACGTCAAGGCCGGCGAAGAGGCGTGCCAGTATCTGGTCGATAATACCGGCGGCAAGGGCGACTATGTCATCCTCAATGGCCCGGCCTCGTCGTCGATCCTGGAGCGGGTCAAGGGCTGCAAGGACGTGCTGGCAAAGCACCCCGACATCAAGATCCTTTCCGACGACCAGAACGCCGAAGGCTCGCGTGACGGCGGCCTGAAAGTGTTCCAGTCGCTGCTGACGCGTTTCGACAAGATCGACGCGGTCTTCGCCATCAACGATCCGACGGCGATCGGCGCCCAGCTTGCGGCCAAGCAGCTCAACCGCTCGGAGTTCATCTTCACCGCGGTCGACGGTGCACCCGATATCGAGAAGGAACTCGCCTCCGGCACGTCGATGATCAAGGCCTCGGCCTCGCAGGATCCCTATGTGATGGCCGGCCAGTCGCTGACGATGGCGGCTGACCTGCTTGCCGGCAAGAAGCCGGCCGAGCCGACTGTGCTGCTCGACCCGAAGCTGATCACGGCCGACAATTTGAAGGATTACAAGGGCTGGACCGCGGCTCGCTAAGCCCCCCACGCGGGGGGGGGCGGTTTTGACCGCCCGCACCTTTTTGTCCGAGCATCGGATTGCCAAAACCGCTTTGGACTTGGGTCAGCTGGAAATAACCGGAGACGATCATGTCGCGCATCGGAATCCACTCATTCGTCTGGTCGGCGAGCTCGGCGCAGGGCGACCTCGAGCGGACGCTGGCCAACACCAGGGAAGCCGGCTTCGACCTGATCGAATTCTCCTATCTCGACCCCGCCAATGTCGACATTGACGGCCTGGCCAAGCGGATCGCCGATCTCGGCCTCGGCGTTGCGATCAGCATTGGACTGCCGGCCGACGGCGATATTTCGAGCGCCGACAAAACGATTGCCGCGCACGGCGTCGAAATCCTGGAACGTACGATCGCGCTGACCCGCGATCTCGGCGGCCAGAAGGTTGCCGGCATCCTCAGCACCAGCCACGGCTTGCAGAGCGAGGCGCCGACGCGTGACCAGTGGAACCGCAGCGCCGGCACGCTGGCCGAGGTGGCGGACACGGCAAAATCAGCCGGCGTCACCCTCAACCTCGAAATCGTCAACCGCTTCGAAAGCAATCTGCTCAACACCGCCGCGCAAGGCATGGCCTTCATCGCGGACAGCGGCTCCGACAATATCTTCCTGCATCTCGACAGCTTCCACATGAACATCGAGGAGGCCGATGTCGGCTTGGCCATTCGCAATGCGGTCGGGAAGATCGGCTATGTGCATATCGGCGAGAGCCATCGCGGCTTCCTCGGCACCGGCAATATCGATTTTGCCGGGATATTCGATGCGCTGACCGCCATCGGCTACAGCGACGACCTCAGCTTCGAATCCTTCTCCTCGGAAATCGTCGACGAGAACCTGTCGCGGAAAACCGCGATCTGGCGCAATCTGTGGACCGACAATTTGGAGCTGGCCAAACATGCGCGCCGCTTCATTGCGCTGGGACTGGAGACGGCACGGCGCAAGGCCGAGCTTGTTTCCGCAACGCACCGGCCCTGAGCCCTCGCAGTTCCGAAGTCGATCTGGTTAGGCCAGAGGCGCTATATTAGCCGGCAAAACGCGGCCCAAGTTCCTCAATGCGGCGAATCATCGCCTGGAAATCCTCCAAAATGCGCTGGTGCAGGTGAACCGCCAGTTCCGGGTATTCCTCGAGGATGCGGCGGAACATCTTGCGGCTGAGCCGCAGCACTTCCGAATCGATTTCGGCGGAGGCGCTGGTCAGCCGGTTGGTGTCGGCGATCAGCGCCAGTTCGCTGAGCATGGTGCCGGGGCCGACGGTGCCGATCGGGATGCGCTCGCCGTCGTGCTCGCGGTAGAGGACGATGCGGCCGCTGACCACGATGTAGGCTGAATCAGCCTCGTCGTCCTCGCGGTAAAGCTTGTGGTCGGCTTTCAACATGGTGGTTTCGGCGCCGAAGGCGAGCAGACGCAGCTGTTCCTGCGTAAAGCCCTCGAAGAGCCTCACGGTGGACAGGATGCGGATGTCGTCATCCAGCGCCATCTAGCTATGTCCCCGAACCGTCAGTCCGACTCCTCCCCTACGAGGCCGATCCAAAACCACCTCCAGCCTCAGGACCGTACCCGAAAAGCGCCCCGCCCGGATCGCTTATTTGAATAATGAAATGTTTAAGGAACCAGCTTGTAGCCGCCGCTTTCTGTCACGAGAATTTCCGCGTTGGAAGGATCGCGCTCGATCTTCTGGCGCAGCCGGTAGACGTGAGTTTCGAGCGTATGCGTGGTGACGCCGGAATTGTAGCCCCAGACTTCCTCCAGCAGCACGTCGCGGGTCACCACCTTCTGGTCGGCACGGTAGAGATATTTGATGATCGAGGCTTCCTTTTCGGTCAGCCGCACCTTGGCGCCCCGCGGGTCGATCAGAAGCTTCTGGCTGGGCTTGAACGTGTAGGGGCCGACCGAGAAAGTGGCGTCCTCGCTCTGTTCGTGCTGGCGCAACTGCGCGCGGATGCGGGCCAGCAGCACGGCAAAACGGAACGGCTTCGTCACATAGTCGTTGGCGCCGGCCTCGAGGCCAAGGATGGTGTCGGAATCGGTATCATGGCCGGTCAGCATGATGATCGGCGCCTTGTAGCCGCCCTTGCGCAATATCTTTACCGCCTCGCGGCCATCCATGTCGGGCAGGCCGACATCCATGATGAGCAGGTCGATGAGCCCGCCACGCGCCGTGGCGACGCCTTTGGCGGCGGTCGCTTCCTGCAGGACATCGAATTCCTCATAAAGCGACAATTGCTCGACAAGGGTGCCGCGCAGGTCGTCATCGTCATCGACGATCAGAATGGTGCGTGAAGTCATGGATCAATCCGTTGTTTTGAAAAGAGATTTCAGTTGACCGCTGCCTGTTTATGCGGAAGCTGACCGGCACAACAGCCGTTCACAGTGATTTGTTCCGTGGCACGATCATACAAGAAAAAACACGATCGCAATGCAGTCGGCGCAATTTTGCCGAAAGGGCTCACCGTGCTCACCGTGCGCGCGCGCCCCGGCCAACCCAGCCAGGGCTTTCTGCAGGCCGGCAAACTGGTGTTTCCATGTGCGCTGGGGCATGGCGGCATCTCGGCCGGCAAGCGCGAGGGCGACGGCGCCACGCCGCTTGCCTCGATGCGGATATTGTCGGGATATTTTCGCGGCGACCGTTTTGCCGGCGGCCGCCGGACGCGGCTGGCGATGACGCCGATCGGCCGCGACCTCGGCTGGTGCGAAGTGCCTGGGGACCGCAACTACAACCGCCCGGTCAAAATCCCCTATGGCGCCAGCCATGAGCGGATGCTGCGCACCGACGATCTCTATGACGCCTGCCTGGTGCTGGACTGGAACATTGTGCCGCGCCGGCGCGGGCGCGGCAGCGCCATCTTCTTCCACCTGGCGCGCCCCGGCTTCACGCCGACGCAAGGCTGCGTCGCGGTAACGGCCCGCACCATGGCACGGCTGCTGCCGCTGCTGTCGGAGCGGACGGTGGTAAGAGTGGTAAGGTAAGGGAGTAGGGGAATAAGGGGGTAGGGGAATAGGGCAGTAAGGGTAAGGCAGGCGTGGGCGCGCCGCTTAGCTCCCCTACTCCCCTACTCCCTTACTCCTTTGCCACCCGATGTCGAGAAGGCCGAGCCGGCCGCGTTCGCGGTCCATGGCGCGTGCGATGTCCTTGCGTTCGCCGCCGATGTCGCGAAGCTGGCGATCGGAGAGATCCTCGACATTTTGGTAGGGAAGATTGACCGCGATTTTTGCGTGCCGAAGCCAGTCAAGCACGGCGCGCAGCCAGGCCGGGCGGAGGGTTACCGAGCGCAAGGCGATGTCAGACATGGTGCAATCCGCTTCTCCGGACATCAAATCCGGTTTGATGTTTCTTCGATGCTCAGAGCATGGCGGATTGAAATTCAAACGGGAAACGAGTAGTTTTTTCTGCATCTTCAAGTTCTATTTGATGATTGGAATGCTCGACCGAACCCTCCTCGTCTGGCACTGATGGCGCGCCTGCTGCCTGGAACCCGTGCGCTGCGGACGCTGGAGGCAGCGGCGCGGCACCTCAATTTCACCCGCGCCGCCGACGAGCTCGGCCTGACGCCGGCAGCGGTCAGCCATCAGATCAAGGAAATCGAGGATCAGCTCGGCATCGTGCTGTTCACACGCACCAGCCGCACGATCCGGCTGACCGAGGCGGGCGCGGTGCTGTTCGAAGCTTCGACCGATGCGCTCGACCTGCTTGGCCGGGCCGTCTCACGGGCGCAGAAGACGGCGCGCGGATCGGCGCTGCTGAAGGTCACCCTCGATGCGCAATTCGCGACGAAGTGGCTGATGCGGCGCGTCGACGATTTTCGCAAGCAGCATCCGGCAATCGAGCTGCGTTTCGACATCAGTTACGAGGTGCGCGACTTCGATCGCGACGACGTCGATCTCGGCATCCGTTTCGGCACCGGCAAATATCCGGGGCTTCGCTCGCACCGGCTGTTCGAAAACGTCATCATCCCCGTCTGCAGCCCGGCCTTGCTGCGGTCAGGGCCGCCGCTCAAGGAGCCGCGCGACCTGTTCCATCATACGCTGGCCCATATCGAGTGGTCACGCCAGGGCGTCACCTGGCCGAATTGGAGCATGTGGATGGCGGCGGCGGGCGTCGACGATTTCGACGACAGCCGGACCATCGTGTTCGGCAATTCGACGGATGCCGTCCAGGCCGCGCTCGACGGCAACGCGGTCGCGCTCGCCGATTTCGCCATGGTGGCAAACGACCTTTCGGAAGGTAGGCTGATCCGGCCGTTCGAACTCGGCATCAAGGTCGCGCCCGAATTCGCCTATTTCCTGGTCTATCCCGAAAGTGCGGCGAATGATCCGCGCATTGCCGCCTTTCGCGATTGGCTTCTCGACGAAATCGCAAGGACCCCGACCTGACGTTCAGCCCGCCGCCGCGCCGAACCAGCCGATCACCGCGCCGATGAGAAGCAGCACGCCGAGCCAGTGACCGACATCGATCAGCGTCAGATCCCAGCCGAAACCTTCGTAGCGATGGTTGACCGAAAGCGTCGTGGCGACGAACCCCAGCCAGAGAACGAAGCCGAAGATCACCCCGGCAAGCAGGCTCGGTTCGCCGCCGGTCACGGCGCCAATGATCAGCGACATGACCAGCGCCATGACGAGCTCCGCGACGAAGGAGACGACGAAGGGCAGCATCGATTTGCTCATGGTCGCCGGATCAAGCTTGGCGGCCTTCAGCCACGGCTTGCTCAAGCCCATGTACCAGGCCCCGCCGAACAGCCACGCCACGACGGCGGCGACGATTACCGCCAGCCAATTGATTGCTGAAAAATCCATGGTTCCCTCCGGTCGATTGCGCGATGGAACGCCTGTTCGGCGATGCCGTCAAGCAAGGCGCCAGACGGTGGTGCGCTTGACCTCGGCGTCCTCCAGCGCCCGGGTCACCGCCACTTCATAGACGGCAAGCGGTTCCAGTCCCGCCCTCGGCAGATAGGAACGGCCGGGATCGCCGACGAGGATGTCGCCGCCGCGCGCCTTCAGCGCGACGAACCACGGCATCAGCCTGTCGGCGAAAGTTTTGTCGTAGAAGACGTCGCCGGCCAGCACCACGTCCCAGCCGGCATCGCTGCCGATGCAGTCACCGATGAGGAATTTTATCTCGGTTCCATTTGCCTCGGCATTGAGGCGGATCGCGGTCGCGCAGAATGGGTCGATATCGGCGGCGATCACCTCGGCAGCTCCGGCCTTCACCGCGGCAATGGCGACAAGGCCGGAGCCGGAGGCGAAGTCCAGCACGCGCTTGCCGCGCACCGCCGCCGGATTGTCGAGGATGTAGCGGGCAAGGCCTTGGCCGCCGGCCCAGGCGAAAGCCCAGAAGGGTGGCGGCAGGCCGATTTCGGTCAGCTCGTCCTCGGTCCGCTGCCACAGTTCGTGCGCCTCGTCGGCCAGGTGCAGGCGGATCTCCGGCACATGCGGCGGCGCCATCAGCGCCGTGTTGTCGAGGATGAATTTCCTGGCGCTGTCCGGCGTCAGCGCCGTCATGGCGCCGGCGTCAGGCCGCCCATGCGGCAAACCTCTTGCCATTCGGCCGGCGTCACCGGCTGCACAGACAGCCGCCCGAGCCGCACCAGCGCCATGTCGGCCAGCTTTGGATTGGCCTTGGCCTGCTCCAGCGTCACCGGCTTCGGCATGGCCTTGAAGGCGCGGATGTCGACGCACTCCCAGCGGGGATCGTCGGTGGTGCTGTCCTGATGGGCCAGAGCGCAGACTTCGGCGATGCCGACGATGTCCAGCCCGTCATTGGAATGGTAGAAGAAGCCGAGATCGCCGATCTGCATCGCCTTCATGTTGTTGCGCGCCGCATAATTGCGCACGCCGTCCCACTGCGTGCCGGCCTTGCCCTTGGCCTTGAGGTCCTCGAAGGAGAAGACCGAAGGTTCGGATTTGAACAGCCAGTAGTTCATCTCAGTTGTCCCGTTGCCGTTGTCGGTTTGTCGCTATCCAGCGTTGGCGCTGCCCCTCACCCTTACCCGCTCCCCGTAAGGACGGGGAGAGGGGTCGCCAGCGCTGGAGCTTCTCCCTTCTCCCCGTTCTTCACGGGGAGAAGGTGCCGGCAGGCGGATGAGGGGCAGGGCGAACGAACGATCATTCACTCACAGGTTTGTTGAAGCTCCAGTTCCATTGCCGGATTTCGACGCTTTCGAACAGCCCTGCCTTGGTATAGGGATCGGCCGCCGACAGGGCTTTTGCCGCCGCCAGATCGGGCGCCTCGACAACGACGAGGCTGCCGTCCGGCTTGCCGTCGGCGTCGAGGAAAGGGCCGGCGAAACCCAGTTTCTTGTCGCCGTTCAGCCCTTCCAGAAAGGCAATGTGCTTGGACCGCGTATCGAGCCGCACCTGCAGCCTTCCTGGCTTGTCCTTGCAAATCAACGCAAACAGCATCTTTCCATCTCCGCAATCGTTCGCGATTACATGTCGGTTTCGGTCTTGAGTGGCCTTGTCATCAACGCCGACACAGCCTGGTCTATGGTTATGGTGCCGTCCAGTATGGCGGCGACGGCGGCGATGATCGGCGCGTCGATCCGGCGCTCGCCGGCGATGCGGGCGGCGATTGCCGCAGTCGGCACGCCTTCGGCCAAAGGCAAGCCGACAAGCGGCTTGCCTTGCCCCAGCGCCAGCCCATAGGCGAAATTGCGCGACTGCGCGGACGAGCAGGTGAGCAGCAGGTCGCCGAGGCCGGAAAGCCCCATCAGCGTCTCCGGCCTGGCGCCAAAGGCGGCGCCGATGCGGCGCAATTCGACGAAGCCGCGCGTCACCATAGCCGCCTGGGCGCTGGCACCGAGCCCGGCGCCGGTGACGGCACCCGCGGCAATGGCAAAGACGTTCTTCAGCGCGCCGCCGATCTCGACGCCGATCAGGTCGTCGCTCGAATAACAGCGCAGATTTTCCGCCGAAAAGCGGGCGGCAAGCTCGGTGGCCAGAGCCTCGTCGCGGGCGGCGACCACGACGGCCGTCGGCAGGCCCCTGGCGACATCGGTGGCAAAGCTTGGGCCGGACAAAGCGGCGACCGGATTTGCCGGCAGTATTTCCTCGGTGATGGACGATAGCAGCGCGCCGGTGTCGCGCTCGATGCCCTTGGCGCAGAGGACCAGCGGGACGCCTTCCGGCATATGGCTGGACGCGGCCGTCAGCATAATCCGTAACGATTGCGCCGGCGCTACCGCCAGAACGCAGTCTGCACCGTCGAGCGCCACCTCGATGTCGCTCGTCGCCACGATGCCGGGATCGAGCGCGATGCCCGGCAGATAGCGCGGATTTTCGCCACGGTCGATCGCCGCGACGGTCTCCGGGTCGCGCGCATAGAGGCGGACGAAATGACCGGCGCGCAGCGTGGCCAGCGCCAGCGCCGTGCCCCAGGCGCCGCCGCCGAGCACGGCGACGCGCCAGCCGCTTGGCGCCTTGTGCTCGCTGCCGGTCATGCCTTGGCCCCACGCCGGCCCGAGCCGACCATCGGGGCCGAGACGCTGTCCAGCGGCCAGCGCGAGCGCGGCACGAAATCGGCGGCGTTTTCACCTGATATGCCGGCGCGCAAGCGCTCGATGCCGGCCCAGGCGATCATCGCCGCATTGTCGGTGCAGAGGTTGAGCGGCGGCGCGACGAAGCTGAACCCGGCCTGCTCGCACAGGCCCTGCAATGTCGCCTTGATGGTCCGATTGGCGGCGACGCCGCCGGCGACAACCAATGCAGGCTCGGCCTTGTCCGGGAATTGCTGACGGAACCGGGTCAGCGCCCGCGCAACACGGTCGCCCAGCGCATCCGCGACCGCCGCCTGGAACGAGGCGCAGATATCGGCGACATCCTGGTCGCTCAGCGGGGCAATCGCGGTTGCCGCCTGGCGCACCGCGGTCTTGAGGCCGGAGAAGGAAAAATCGGGCTGCACGGAGCCCTTCATCGGGCGCGGAAAGGCGAAACGCGTCGCGTCACCGGTTGCCGCCGCCTTCTCGACATTCGGTCCGCCCGGATAGGGCAGGCCGAGCATCTTGGCCGTCTTGTCGAAGGCCTCGCCAAGCGCGTCGTCGATCGTCGTCGCCCAGCGCTGGTAGTCGCCGACGCCGCGCACGGCGACGATCTGGGTATGGCCGCCGGAGACCAGCAGCAAGAGGTAGGGAAAGTCGAGGCCGTCGGTCAATCTGGCCGTCAGCGCATGGCCTTCGAGATGGTTGATGGCGATCAGCGGTTTTTTTGCTGCCGCGGCGATTGCTTTGGCCGTCATCAGGCCGACGATCAGCCCGCCGACAAGACCGGGGCCGGCGGTGGCGGCAATCGCATCGATGTCGGCGAGCTCGACGCCGGAATCGGCCAGCGCTGCCTCGATGATGCCGTCGAGCGCCTCGACATGGGCGCGCGCGGCGATCTCCGGCACGACGCCGCCGAAAGCAGCATGCTCCTCGATCTGGCTGAGCACGATGTTCGACAGGATTTGCGGCGTGCTGCGACCGTCCAGCGCCACCACGCTGGCGGCGGTCTCGTCGCAACTCGTCTCGATGCCCAGAACGCGGATCAATTCGTCGCTGTCCTCGATGATTGTGCAACCGGCCTTTCCCCGATAGGAGAAAGCCCGAAAACCTGCCGGGGGTTATCACGGACGACGCGTCATGCAAACAACCTTGAGAATCGGAACACGCGGCAGCCCGCTGGCGCTGGCGCAGGCGCATGAAACGCAGGCGCGGCTGATGGCGGCGCACGGCATGCCGGCGGAAGCTTTCGAGGTGGTTGTCATCTCGACCACCGGCGACCGCATCCAGGACCGGCCGCTGTCGGAAGCCGGCGGCAAGGGCCTGTTCACCAAGGAGATCGAGGAGGCGCTGCTGGCGCGCCGCATCGACATCGCCGTGCATTCGTCGAAGGACATGCCGACGCTGTTGCCCGAGGGGCTGGAACTGTCCGCGTTCCTGCCGCGCGAGGACGCGCGCGATGCCTTCATCGGCAAGGCGGCGCGAACGATTGCCGGCCTGCCGCAAGGCGCCAGGGTCGGTTCGTCGTCGCTGCGGCGCCAGGCGCTGATCCGGCGGATGCGGCCGGACGTCGAAGTGGTGATGTTTCGCGGCAATGTGCAGACGCGGCTGCGCAAGCTCGACGACGGCATCGCCGACGGCACCATCCTCGCCTATGCCGGGCTGAAGCGGCTCGGGCTCGAAGACGTCGTCACCGACCTGATGCCGCTCGAGGTCTTTCCGCCGGCGCCGGGGCAAGGCGCGATCTGCATCGAAAGCCGCATCGGAGACCGCGACGTGGAACAGATGCTGGCAGCGATCCACGACGGGCCGACCGGCGAGGCGCTGGCCTGCGAGCGCGCCTTCCTGGCGGCGCTCGACGGGTCCTGCCGCACGCCGATCGCCGGACATGCGACGATATCGGGCGGAACGGTTTCCTTTGCCGGGCTGATCATCTCGCCCGATGGCACGCAGTCGCATGAAGTCAGGCTGCAAGGGCCGGCGCAGGAGGCGGCGCGCATTGGCGCGGAAGCCGCGGCGACCGTTCGGGCCAAGGCCGGCGAAACATTCTTCGATGGCTGGACCTGACATGCTCCGCGTCCTGGTGACGAGGCCCGAACCGGGCGCGTCGCGCACGGGGCGCCGGCTTGCGGATGCCGGCTTTCAGCCGATCCTGCTGCCATTGACCGGAACCGTGACGCTGCCGGTCGATGCCGGCGCGCTCGCTGACGCCGCGGCGGTCGCGGTCACCAGCGCCAATGCCGTTCGCCATGCGCCGAAAGAGGTCATCGCGGCGTTCGCCGGCTTGCCGTGCCACGCCGTCGGCAGGAAGACGGCGGAAGCCGCCCGCGCTGCCGCGTTTCTGTCGGTCAGCGAAGGCCCGGGCAATGCCGAGGCGCTGGCCGATGCGCTTGCTGGCGGTTACGCGGGGAAGACGATCGTCTATCTCTGCGGGCGGGTGCGATTTCCCGGCTTCGAGGAAGGGCTGTTGGCGTCGGGCGTTCAGGTCCGCGCCGTCGAGACCTACGACACCGTTGTCCTGGATTACTCCGACGAGGCCGTTCTTGCGCGCCTGTCCGCCCGGCCGGTCGAGGCGGTGCTGCTCTATTCGGCCAAGGCGGCAAAAGCGATGCAGGCCCTGGCTAGCCGGCCGGCGCTGCGTAGCCTTTTTCAGGACACGCGCTGTTTCGCGCTGTCGGGACGCATTGCCGCGGCCTTGGGCGATGTCGCTGGCGAAAGGATACGGATTGCGCTCGAGCCCAGCGAAGATGCCTTGCTGGGACTTTTGCAGGCGCCGCGCTGATGGCATTAGCGGCGGCTCTGTGCCGTGCTTGAAGGGCGGCGCCAAACGCAGGCGATTGCCCTCGGGCACATTTTGTTCTTGCTTTGTGCCGGCAGCTATGCTAGTAATTTGATTATGGTGCCAATTGGCTCCAACGACCCGCCCGCCGAGGCGGGTTTTTTGTGTGCCGAGCATGGGCCTTGGCTTGAAACGCGGATTCGGCCCTGCGGCGTTTTGCCAAAACTGAACTCCAAGCCGTGGCGTCATCACGCCGCCCCTTTTCACCGCTTGGTGATGTGCTAGACCCTTTCAACCATCCCGAAGCGAATTTTGCGGAGCCCGAGCATGGTCAAGACGCCGAAGATGCGGCATTCCAAGAGCCGCCGTGAGCCGGTGACCATCGAGCTTGAGCCTGGCGCCGTCTCGCGCGTCGCCGACGAACAGGATGCCGTGACCTCGCAGACCGACGAGGCGCGGGCCGAGGAAGCGGCGAACGCCTCGCAGCCGGAGCCACCTGAAGAGCCGGTGCATGCGGACCAGACCGATCTCGAGCCATGGGAACATGCCGACGCAGCCGCGCCGGCCGGCACGCAAGAGCCGGCGGACGCCGGCGACGATTCTGCCAGGGAAGCGGAAACCCCCTATCCCGCCGGTTCGGATGCGCCGGCCGGGCGCTCCGCGGTTTCCGATTACAGCTTCGAAGATGCATCCAGCGGAACCGGGGCCAACGAACCGAGGATCCCAGGTTCCGGCGAGAAGACAGCTGAGACGAGGGACGACCATATGGCAGCGCAGCCGAAGCGAAGCGGCATCAACGGCATCGCCGCCGGTATTATCGGCGGCGTCATCGCCCTCGCCGCGGCCGGCGGGCTGCAATTTGCCGGCCTGCTCGGTGCGCCGGGGACGGGCGGCGTGTCGCTCGACGCGATCAATGGTGAGATCGTTTCGCTGAAACGCGAGGTCGCGGACCTCAGACAGGCCGGCGCCAACAATGACGCATCGGCCAAGGTGGACGGGCTGTCGTCGGCGCTGGATCAGGTCAGGGCGGACGTCGCGGCGTTGAAGTCGGCGGTCGAGCAAGGCGGTGCCGGCGACAATGCCGGCCTGGCAGCACTTGGCGACAAGGTAAGGCAGATCGAGACGGCGGTTGCGGCCCTCGGCAAAGCCGGCGGTACGGCGCCGGTCGATCTCGGCCCGCTCAACGAAAGGCTGGCCGCGCTCGATGCGCTGGTGAAATCGGCCGGCGAGACGACAAAGGCGCAGGACAGCCGGCTTGCGGCCCTGGAACAGTCGGTTTCACAGATCTCCGGCAAGGTCGATGCACAGGCTTCGCAGCCGAAGATCGCACTGGCCATTGCCGCTTCGGCGCTCAAGGCAGCGCTCGACCGTGGTGCACCGTTCGCCGCCGAGCTGGAAACCTTTGCCGCGATCTCACCCGATGCACCCGAGATCGCGACGTTGCGCACCTATGCCGAAAAGGGCGTCTCGATGCGCTCCGAGATCGCCGCCGAAGCGGACGCCGCCGCCAACGCGATGGTCGCTGCCGCGACGCCCATCGACCAGAATGCCGGCATCCTGCAGAAGCTGCTGTCCAGCGCCGAATCGCTGGTCAAGGTCAGGCCGATCGGCGCCGTCGAAGGCACCGGCGTCCCGGAAACCGTCGCTCGCATGGAGGTCGCGGTCAGCCAGGGCGACTACGCCAAGGCGCTCAGCGAATATGAAACCCTGCCTGAGGCGGCCAAGGCCGCCGGCGCCGACTTTGCCGGCAAGTTGAAAGCGCGGATGGAGGTCGAGACGCAGATCGATTCGCTCATCGCAGGCGCGATGAAGGCGTGAGGAACCCGATGATCCGCATCCTCGCCTTCCTTGCCGTCGTCTTTGCGCTCGGGCTCGGCTTCGCCTGGCTGGCCGACCGGCCGGGCGAAATGCTCGTCACCTTCAACGGCTATCAATACCAGGTCAGCCTGATGGTCGCGGCGGTGGCGGTCGTTGCCGTGGTTGCCGCGGTAATGATCGTCTGGTGGCTGGTCAAGGCGCTGTGGAACAGCCCCTATACGATCTCGCGCTATTTCCGCGTGCGTCGCCGCGACCGCGGCTACCAGGCGCTGTCGACCGGGATGATCGCCGCCGGCGCCGGTGACGGCGCGCTCGCCCGCAAGAAGACCAAGGAAGCGGCAAAGCTGATCCGCTCCGATCAGGAGCCACTGATCCAGCTGCTCGACGCGCAGGCCTCGCTGCTCGAAGGCGACCATGAAGGCGCCCGCGAAAAGTTCGAGACCATGCTCGATGATCCCGAAATGCGGCTGCTCGGCCTGCGCGGGCTTTATCTCGAGGCCGAGCGGCTCGGCGACCGCAACGCAGCCCGCCACTATGCCGGCCGTGCCGCGGCGGTAGCGCCGCAACTGACCTGGGCGGCCGAATCGACGCTGGAAGACCTGACCGAACGCGGCGACTGGGATGGCGCGCTGAAACTGGTCGACGCCCAGAAGTCGACCCGGCAGATCGAGCGTGACGCCGCCAACCGGCGCCGCGTCGTGCTGCTGACCGCCAAGGCGCAGGCGCTGATCGACAGCGATGCCAATGCCGCAAGGACGGCGGCGCTCGAAGCCAATCGGCTGCGGCCGGATTTTGCACCGGCGGCGGTCGTCGCGGCGAAATTGCTGTTTAGACAGAACGACGTGCGCAAAGGCTCGAAAATCCTCGAGGCGGCGTGGAAGGCCGAGCCCCATCCGGAGATCGCCGAGCTCTACACCCATGCCAGGCCGGGCGATGCCGTGCTCGACCGGCTGAACCGGGCAAAGAAGCTGCAGGAGCTGAAGAAGAACCATGCCGAGTCCTCGCTTGCCGTGGCGCGCGCCGCGCTAGATGCGCAGGATTTTTCAACCGCCCGCCGCGAGGCGGAAGCCGCCATCCGCATCGATCGCCGCGAAGGCGCCTATCTGCTGCTGGCCGATATCGAGGAGGCCGAGACCGGCGACCAGGGCAAGGTGCGGCAGTTGCTGTCGAAGGCGGTGAGAGCGCCGCGCGACCCGGCCTGGGTTGCCGACGGCGTCGTCTCCGACCGCTGGGCTCCGGTATCGCCGATCACCGGCAGGCTCGATGCATTCGAATGGCGGGCGCCGATGGAGCGGCTCGGGCAGTTGATCGACGGTCATGAGGATACGCCGGAGGTGCAGGTGCCGGCCATCGCGGCGGCTCCAGCCAGGCCGGTACAGGAAAGGGCCGGGTCGATCGAGCACACGGCGGAGACACCGGGCACAGCGACCGAGGAGAAGACGGACGACCGCGCCGGCGAGGATCATGTGACACCAATGACCGCGGCGGCGTTTGCCCAAGTGCCGGAAGATGCCGAGGCCGTCGAGCCGGCGCAGGAGCTGACGCGGCTGCCCGACGACCCCGGCGTCGATCCAGACGACGCGGCGGATAAATCGACGCGCCGGTTTCGTTTATTCTGATCAGGGTCGAGTGGACCCCGGCTTATTGGGAATGATTTGATGTTCGAACGCGTTTTGTCGTTTCTAAGGGATCTGCCGTCCCGTGGTGGCGCCAGCCCCAGCGCCGACGATCCGCGCATTGCCGCGTCCGCCCTGCTTTTCCACGTGATGAACGCCGACGGGGTGCGCCAGGATAGCGAATGGGAACGGTTCAAGAAGGTGCTGGCGGAAAGCTACTCGATCAGCGGTGACGAACTCGACGCGTTGGCGGCTGCCGGCGAGCGGGCCGACAATGAGGCGATCGACCTCTACGCCTTCACCAGCGTGCTCAAGCGCCATCTCGACGCCGAGGCGCGAAAGGCCTTCATCGGCCTGATGTGGGAGATCGTCTATGCCGATGGCGAGCTGCACGAGCTCGAGGACAATACCGTGTGGCGGGTCGCCGAGCTGATCGGCGTCGAACGTCGCGACCGTGTCGAGGCGCGTCTCAAGGCGGCCGCCGCGGCGCCTGGTGCTGCCGGAACCTCAAGCGACGAATAGACAGGATCCCGCCTTCCAATGCCGCCCAAGCCAAGTCCGAGACCAAAGATCCTGATCGTGCTGCATCAGGAGCATTCGAGCCCCGGACGGGTCGGCCATATGCTTATCGAGGAAGGCTTCGACCTCGACATCCGCCGACCGCCGCTCGGCGAGGCCTTGCCGCAGACGCTGGATGGCCATGCCGGCGCCGTGGTGTTCGGCGGGCCGATGAGCGCCAATGACGGCGACGAGTTCGTCCGCCGCGAGACCGACTGGCTCAAAATTCCGCTCAACGAGAACCGGCCGCTGCTTGGCATCTGCCTCGGCGCGCAAATGCTGGTCAAGCATCTTGGCGGCAGGGTCGAGGGCCATGGCGAGGGCCTCGTCGAAATCGGCTGGTATCCGCTGAAGGCGACCGAAGCGGGCAGCAGGCTGATGCATTGGCCGGAGATGGTCTATCAGTTCCATCGCGAAGGGTTTTCGCTGCCGAAGGACGCGACGCTTTTGGCGACGGCCGAAACCTATCCCAACCAGGCCTTCCGCTATGGCGACAATGCCTGGGGCATTCAGTTCCATGGCGAATTGACCCGGGCGATGATGCAGCGCTGGGTGGTGCGCGGCGCGCACCGCTTCGAACTGCCCGGCGCGCAGCCCGGCCGCGATCATCTCGGCGGCCGGCTGATCTGGGACATGCACCTCAAGCGCTGGCTCGGCGAGTTCCTGCCGATGATTTTCGGCAAGCCGGCGCTGCGGTAATCAGTTTCGTCCCCTGAGATGACGCACCTTGCGCAGCTGCGGGAACAGCACCGCCCATAGGCCGGCAACAGCGATCGCCCCGACACCCCCGACCACCACGGCCGGAACCGTGCCGATCAACGCCGCCATGGTACCGGCGCGGAATTCGCCGAGCTCATTGGAAGCGCCGACAAACACCTGGTTGACGGCGTTGACGCGGCCGCGAACGGCGTCCGGCGTCCACAGCTGGATCAGCGTCTCGCGGATATAGACGCTGAACATGTCAGTGGCGCCGAGCAGCGCAAGGGCCGCAATCGACAGCCAGGTGATGGTCGAGAGGCCGAACAGAACCGTGAACGCGCCGAACAGCGCGACGAAGCCGAGCATGACAAGGCCGGCATGGTTGCGGATCGGGTGTCCGGCCAGCCAGATGGCGACGCAGATGGCGCCGACGCCGGGCGCCGAGCGCAACAGGCCGAGCCCCCATGGGCCGAGTTCGAGGATATCGCGCGCGTAGACCGGCAGCAGCGCCGAGGCGCCGGACAGGAGCACCGCAAACAGATCGAGCGAAATCGCACCGAGCACGATCTTTTCGCTCCAGATATAGCCGAAGCCGGCGAACAGGGTCTGTACCGTCGGCCTGTCGGTCCGGCTGCGCTGGGCAGGCTTCGGGATGGTGAAGATCAGCACGGCGGCAACCAGCATCAGCACAGCGGCGGTGGTGTAGGCGGCTTCGGCTGAAAGCCCGTAGAGCAGGCCGCCGGCGACCGGCCCGACGATGGTTGCCGTCTGCCAGGCGGACGAGTTCCAGGCGATGGCGTTGGCAAAATCCTCGGGCGGCACCAGATTGGCGAACAGCGATGAGGAGGCCGGCCCGAAGAAGGCGCGCGCGATGCCGAACATGGCGAGCACGATGAAGACCGGCATCGGCCCGGAGAGGCCGCGTAGCGTCAGCAGCAGCAGGGCCAAGGCGCAGCCCGCCTCGACCAGCACCGCCAGCGCCATGATCAGCCGGCGCCCGAAACGATCGGCAACGTCGCCGGTGACCAGCACCAGCAGCAGAGAAGGCAGGAACTGGACGATGCCGACAAGGCCGAGGTCGAACGGGTCGCGGGTGAGATCGTAGATCTGCCAGCCGACGGCGACCGACACGATCTGGGTGGAGAATGTCGAGAGGAAGCGCGCCGCCCAGTAGCTCAGGAACGGCCGATGGCGAAAGGCGGCATAGCGCTGGTCGGATGGTACTTGGGATTCTGTGGTCATGGAATAAGGCCCCGTGGCGGCTATGTCGGCCGGCGGGGCACTTCCTCGATGGGCGCTGGTCCGGCCAAAAAAGCCTTTAGCGCAGTTCGGCGCAGGGCGCGCGCAAAAATCCGGCGTGGCTCCAGCTTTTTTCAGGCTGCCATACCAATTGCAGGCGGCAACCACGCTCGGCGGAGATGGAGAGGGTTATTTGGCGCGCAGGTCGAGTTCCTTCGCGCCCCCCCTCTGTCCTGCCGGACATCTCCCCCTCAAGGGGGGAGATTGGACGTCCAAGGGGGGAGATTGGACGTCGCGACGTCCTTCGCCAGTCTCCGGCTTCGAAGGCAATTTGTACGTTCAAAGATTTGTACGTTTAAAGCGTAGCGCCATCGGCGAGGCAGCTGATCTCCCCCCTTGAGGGGGAGATGTCCGGCAGGACAGAGGGGGGCGCTGTCCCGCCAATCTTCGAGGCTTGCGTTTGCAGGGCTTCGAACGATGCTTTAGGCCGTCGCCTTGGCCTTCCTGCCCCTGCCCTTGACGGGCGCGGGCGGGGGGGCTTTGCGGCCGAGACCGATCGCCTTGGCCAGCTGCGAACGCGAGGCCGCGTAGTTGGGGGCGACCATCGGGTAGTCCGACGGCAGGCCCCATTTGGCGCGATAGGCGTCGGGCGTCAGCCCGAAATGAACGCCGATATGGCGCTTCAAGGATTTGAACTTCTTGCCGTCCTCGAGACAGATGATGTAGTCCGGCGTCACCGATTTCTTGGGATTGACGGCAGGCGTCAGCGGCGCGGCGACCGGCACAGCCGGTTGCCCGAGGCCGCCTATGGAAGCGCTGACGCTGGCGATGAGATCGCCGAGGCCGGAAGCCGGCAAGCGGTTCTTCTCGACATAGGCGGACACGATATGGGCGGTCAGCTCGAGCAGGTCGATATTTTTGCGAGCGTTGTTGTTGTCGTCGGTCAATCTATCTCTCCGTCCATGGGGGTCGCAGAAATTCCTAGTCGGCAAATCTGCGCAATGCAATGACGCCGCACCACGTCACACATTATTTTGAATAATAATACTAACGGCAGCGCGGGATTAACAACCCTGAGCCGGTGCTCGATAATATCAGACAATCAGCAATATCAAATAATCAGGGATTTGTCGCGCCATAGTCGAAATCCGCCCTCGAAGGCGCGTGTGTTGTCGCCGCGTCTGCAATCGGCGGGCAAGTCGGCGAGTTCGTCGACATTGCCGCCGCCGATGACCACGTAGTCCGGCTGCATGGCGGCGCGAAGCCGGTCGACCACGTCGAAGACGTGTTTGCGCCATTTCTTCTTGCCGCGCTTTTGCAGGCCGCGTTCGCCGACATAGTCTTCGAAACTGCCGCGCTTCTTATAGGGAAGATGGGCAAGCTCCATCGGCTGGGCAACGTTATCGACGATCATCGCGGCCCCAAGGCCGGTGCCGAGGCCAAGGAACAGCATGCGGCCGCCCTCATAACTGCCGATGGCCTGCATGAGCGCATCGTTAACGACCTTGACCGGTTTGCCGAACTCGGCGGCGAAATCGCAGCCGACCCAGCCCTTGCCGAGATTGGCGGGTTCGGTCAGCGGCCGGTTGTGGTGCACCGGGCCCGGATAGCCCATCGAGACGACATCGTAGCGCAGCCCTTCGGCGAGCGTCTTCACCGCCGCGACCATCTGCTGCGGCGTAAGCTCCGGTCCGGAAGCGGTCTTGCGCTCGTCGCCGCCGGCACTGGTGCGGATCTTGACGTGCGAGCCGCCGATATCGATCGCAAGCACGATCTTTTCTTCCTCCGATGCCGGTTGCTTCACCGCCTTGGCCATCGCTTTCACCTTCCAGAAATCATTTCGCTGGATTGATCCAGCCGTTCGGCGGCCCGAATCCAGCCATGGCTTCGGCCGGCCCCCACGTCTTTGGCGCGTAGACAGGGGGCGGCGTGGTGTCGCCGAGCACCGGGCCGACGATGCGCCAGGCGAGCTCGCTGGCGTCCTGGCGGGTGAAAAGCTGGCCGTTGCCGTTCATGGCGTCGCCGATCAACCGCTCGTACGGCGGCATGTTGCCCTTCGAATCGTCCAGCGCGGTGAGCTCGACCTGCTCACCGACCATGTCATCGCCGGGCGCCTTGCGACGGGCGCCGATCGAGATCGCCACCTGAGGATCGATGCGGAAGCGCACGTGATTGCAGTCGCCGGGCTTGATCGGATCGAAGACGTCGAGCGGCGGTCGCTTCAGTTGCACGATGACCTCGGTGGCGTGCACCGGCAGGGATTTGCCGGCGCGAATGAAGAACGGCACATCCTGCCAGCGCCAGGTATCGACGAAAAAGCGCACCGCCGCGAAGGTCTCGACCGGCGAGTTCGGCGCCACGCCCGGCTCGTTGAGATAGCCGTCGAACTGGCCGCGCACCACATCGTCCCTGGTCAGCGTCCGGATCGCCCGCAGGACCTGCACCTTCTCGTCGATGAGATCGTCGGCCGAGCGGCCGACCGGCGGTTCCATGGCGAGCAGCAAGAGGATGTTGAGCAGATGGTTTTCGACGACGTCGCGAATGCAGCCGACCTCGTCATAGAAGCGGCCGCGGCCCTCGACGCCGAAATCCTCGGCCATGGTGATCTGCACGCTCTCGACGTAATTGCGGTTCCAGATCGGCTCGAGGAAGGAATTGGCGAAGCGGAAATAGAGCAGGTTCTGGATCGCCTCCTTGCCGAGATAATGGTCGATGCGGAAGATCGACTTTTCGTCGAAGACCAGATGCAGCACCCGGTTCAGCCAGCGCGCCGATTGCAGATCGTGGCCGAATGGCTTTTCCACCATCAGGCGCGCGCCCTGGGCGGCGCCCGACTGCTCCAGCCCCTGGACGACCACCTCGAACATCGCCGGCGGCACCGCCAGATAGTGCAGCGGCCGCTCAGCGCTGCCGAGCGCGGTCTTCAGCTTCTCGAAGGTCGCAGGCGCCCGATAGTCGCCGCTGACATAGCGCAGCAGCGATGCAAGCCTGGCAAAGATCTTGTCGTCGATGCTGCCCAAGGCGTTGACGATGCCGTCGCGGGCGCGCGCCTGCAGCTTGGCGGGGTCCCAGGGATCGAAGGCGACGCCGATCACCGGCTCGTTCAGCGTCCCTTTGGCCACCATGGCGTAAAGGGCGGGGAAGATCTTCTTGTGGGCGAGATCGCCGGTGGCGCCGAAAAGCACCAGCGTGTCCGATCGTTCCTGGCTCATGGGCGTGCCTCCCTGTCGCCCGTCACGAGCCGGCCTTGGGTTTTTCGACATGGCCGCCAAAGGCATAGCGCATGGCGGACAGAAGCTTGTCGGCGAATTCGGATTCGCCTTGCGAGGAGAACCTGTCGAACAGCGCCGAGGACAGCACCGGCGCCGGCACGCCGGTGTCGATCGCCGCCTTCAGCGTCCAGCGGCCTTCGCCGGAATCCGAGACCCGCCCGCCGAACTGCGTCAACGACGAATCGGCCTTCAGTACGCCGGCCGTCAGGTCGAGCAGCCACGAGCCGATGACGCTGCCGTGCCGCCAGACCTCGGCCACTTCAGCGATGTCGATGTCGAACTGGTAATATTGCGGGTTTTCCAGCGGGCTGGTTTCGGCATCGGCGGTGCGCTGCCGTTTGCCGGCATTCGCCGACTTCAGGATGTTCATGCCTTCGGCATAGGCGGCCATAACGCCATATTCGATACCGTTATGGACCATCTTGACGAAATGGCCGGCGCCGCTTGGTCCGCAGTGAAGATAGCCGAAGGGCGAGGTTCCGGCATTCTTGGCAGGGGCGGGCGAAGCGGCGTCGGCGCCCGGCGCCAGCGTTGCGAAGACCGGATCGAGGTGCTGGACCGCGCTGTCGGGGCCGCCGATCATCAGGCAGTAGCCGCGCTCGAGGCCCCAGACGCCGCCGCTGGTGCCGACATCGACATAGCTCAAGCCTTTCAAGGCGAGGCGCGCGGCGTGGTCGACGGCCTCGTGATAATAGGAATTGCCGCCGTCTATGATGATGTCGCCCGGCTCCATCAGGGCAGCCACCTGGTCGACGATCTTGCCGGTGATCGCCGCAGGCAGCATCAGCCAGGCGCTGCGCGGCTTCGCCAGCTTGCCGACGAACTCCTCCATCGACGCGGTTCCGACCGCGCCGGCGCTCACAAGCGCGGCGACGCTCGCCGGGTTAATATCGTAGACGACGCATTCGTGGCCATCACGCAGCAGGCGCCGAACCATGTTGGCGCCCATCCGGCCCAGTCCCATCATTCCTATCTGCATGGTCTCGTCCTGCCTTACTTGAGGGATCGATGATCTAGTGGCGCTGTGATTGAAGCATGATCTTGTCCAAAAACCGGTCTCCACTTTGCGGGATCATGTTCTATCCGGTATCGCCGATGTCGACAGAAAAGTCAGCATTCTCCCAATGGCCGCTGTCGGGCCAGAAGAAAGTGAAGACAATGCTATTGCCCGGGCTATTGCCCGGAGCAATCTCGGCAACCTGCAATTCCGCAAGATGGATGCCGAAAGCATTCGCGGTGGTCTCGGTGTCATGGACGGTTGCCCAATTGTCGCTGCTCCAATGAACCACCGCCCGGGCCAGCAGTTCGATGCGCAGCGCCTTGCCTGCCGGGATGGTACGGATCTTGTGGTTGAAACGCCATGCCCTGAAGCGCGACACCGTCCTGCCCTCGATATAGCGCTTGACCCCTTGCGGCGGCATGTCGAACACGGCGCCGTCGCGGAGAGACCGCAGCAGCTTGATGTGCTCGGAATGCGCCCAGACCAGCGGCTTGGCGCTGCCGGAGGGCCCGCCATGCCGCAATTCGCGCTCCGGCATGTCGGGACCGTCCCAGACCTGCTCCGGCAGCAGGCCGCCCGGTCCGGCAGAGTTCTCGAACGTCCTGAGCAGGCTTGCCGCACTATCCCTGCGGCCTGCCGCCAGCTCGTAATGAGCGCGCTCGCCGACCAGCAGCGGCCAGGGCCGGCCCCGGCCGGTTCCATCGAAGGGCGCGCCGTCGGCATGCTCGCCATAGCCGTCGCCATTGTAGCGGTACCAGAGCGGCCCCTGCGGCAGCTCGCAGCGCAATTGCGCGTCGATGACCTTGACCGTGTCGAGGATGCGCGGATCGTCGGCCGCCCTGAGGCCGAAGCGGACCAGCGCCAGCGCATCCGGGCTGACGATCGCCTTGGCCGGCCGGTCCGTATCGGCCGGCGGGCGGTTCTTGATCGGGACGTAGCCGTCTTTCGGCGATGCCGCGCCGGCTTTGTCGGGCGGCGCAATGCGGACATAGTAGCCTTCGACGCTGGCTTGCTCGCATGCCGCGGTGCCGGCGACGTAGGTCCAGCGCTCGATCTGGTCGTTCCAGACGTCGGCGGTTTCGCGCAGATAGTTTGCCGGCTCTGTTTTGCCGGCGGCATCGAAGATGTCCGCAGCCGCAAGCAATGCGGCGATCTCGACCGCAAGTGTGAACGGGCTGTAGCCGGCGTCTTCTTCCCAGCGGTCCTCGCCGGTGACCGGGCCGTTGCGCACGACATAGGCGGCAGCGCGCTCGATCATCGGCATGAAGGAGGAGAGTGCGGCAGGCGGCAAATGGCCGGCGCGGCGCAGTGCGTCGGCAAGCAGCAGCGGGAAGGCGCATTCGTCCATCTGGATGCCCGGCCAATAGGCCGATCCGTCGAGCCAGGCGTTCTGCGGCCAATGGCCGTCCGGCTGCTGGATCGCGCGCAGATAGCCAAGGATGCGCAAGGCTTCCGCCGGGTCGCCGGCGGCGAGGAAGCCGCCGGCGGTTTCGACCAGATCGCGCGGCCAGACCAGGTGATAGCCGCCGAGATCGTCGTCGCCCTTGTTGAAGCCCCACGGGATCGACAGGCTGGCAACGGCTGCTCCGGCGGACGACCGGTGTGTCGCCAGCACCGCCGTGCTGAGGCGGTAGCTGTTGAGGCCGGACGCCGCATGCCGGTCCAGCGGCAGCAAACCGGCCTGCCATTTGCGCCATTTGTCGACGTAGGATCCGGCTGCGGGCTCAAAACCTTGCCTCAGGCTGGCGAAAGCAGTTTCCGCCGCCTGTTGCGGCGTCGTGCCGAAGCCGAGCGCCAGCAATATTTTTGGGTTCGCAGCCGAAAAGGCGATCTCGCCGGTCAGCGCGACATTGCCGTCCTCGGCCCTGCGGCAGGCCGGATCGAGCCGGCCGCCTTGACCAAGCTGCTGCCAGCCGTCGGAGACGCCGACATAGCCGGCCGAGCACGCCTTCCACGGCAGCGACGAGGCGAGCGCCAGGCAGGTGCCGCGTCCCGATGCAAACAGGACAGGCTGTCCTTCATGGTCGTCGATCCAGGCGGTGTTGCCCATGCCGGCGTTGACGAGGTGCGGTGCCAGCAGCGCGTAGACGCGGTAGTCGGCGGCCGCGCCTTTGAGCGGCGTGAACATGATCTCCTGCAGCAAGACGGGACGTTCCGGATCCGTCAGGATGCGCTTTTCGATCCTGTAGGTTCCATCGCTTGCGGTGTTGACCAGCCGGTAGGCAGGCACCCCGTCCGCCAGGGGTTCGATACTGTGTTCGGCGTCGCGTTTTTCTTCCGAGAAATAGCCGTCGGGTCCGGTGACGATCAGCCCCAGATCGCGGGTGCATGCGCTATCGAGGCGCGGGTAGTAGATCTCGTTGAGGATACCGTGGCTGATGGTGAACCAGATCGGGCAGGCCGGCGAGAGCGCGGTGCCGACGCCGCTCTTGGCGCTCGAGGTCCAGCGTGCCGGAATGCCGGGTGCACCCGGGGCAAGGTTCGTCGCCATTCAATCGGTCTCCAGTGCCATCCCTAGACCAGGAGTCGAACCGGTTTCAATGATTGCACCGCAAGTTGATCGCCGGCCATGGTTTGATGTTGACAGCTTGCCGCCTATCTGCATTTGTCTGATAATAGATAAAAAACAAGATTGTGAGCGTATCAGCCAATACCCACCAGCCAGCCATTAACCACCAGTAAGACAGCAACTCACGGGAGGAGTATGACATGAGGAAAATATTCGCTTTGGGGGCTCTTGCGGCGATGCTCGCCGCAGGTACCGCGCTTGCCGACACCAGCGGCAAGAAAATCGCCTTCTCCAACAATTACGCCGGCAATTCCTGGCGGCAGGCGATGCTGGACAGCTACGCCATCGTTACCAAGAAGGCGGTTGCCGACAAGGTGGTCGGCGCCGCGGACGTCTTCACGACGGCCGACAAGGAAGTGCCGACGCAGGCAGCCCAGGTGCAGAACCTGATCCTGCAGGGCTATGACGCGATCGTCATCAACGCGGCGTCTCCGGATGCGCTCAACGGCGCCATCAAGCAGGCCTGCGACGCCGGCATTATCGTCGTTTCCTTCGACGGTATCGTCACCGAACCCTGCGCCTACCGCGTCGTCGTCGACTTCAAGGACATGGGCAAGCAGGAAGTCGAGCAGATGGCCAAGTTCCAGCCCAAGGGCGGCAACCTGCTGGAAATCCGCGGCCTCGCCGGCACTTCGATCGACGATGCCATCCATGCCGGCATCCTCGAAGGCGTCGCTGCCCATCCCGAGTTCAAGATCGTCGGCTCGGTGACCGGCGACTGGGACCAGACCACGGCACAGAAAGCCGTAGCGACGATCCTGCCTTCGCTGCCGGATGTTGTCGGGGTCGTCGACCAGGGCGGTGACGGCTACGGCGCGGCGCAGGCTTTCGCCGCCGCCGGCAAGCCACGCCCGACCATCATCATGGGCAATCGCCAGGACGAGTTGCAGTGGTGGAAGGAGCAGAAGGAAAAGGACGGTTACAAGACCTGGTCGGCATCGATCGCACCGGGCGTATCGACGCTTGCCTTCTGGGTGGCGCAGCAGGTGCTCGACGGCCGCACCGACGTGCCGCACGACCTGCTGGTGCCCTATCTTGCCTTCACCCAGGACGATTTCGAGGCCGCGCTGCCGAAGATTCCGAAGGGCGGCGTCGCCAGCCACGAATACACGCAGGAAGACGCCATCGCGGCGATCAAGGCCAACATCAAGTGAGCATGGCGCTATTGTTGCCGCCACGGATAACCGGGTATCGTTGAGGGATGCCCGAGGCCAATGCAGACATCATCATGCCGGATGGCGCCGAAAAGCTTTTCGGCGCCGTCAGTTTGGACATCATAAGACTGGACGGAGCCGAAAAACATTTCGGCGCCGTCAGGGCGCTCGCCGGTGTCGATTTCAGCGTTCGTGCCGGAGAATGCGTCGGTCTCGTCGGCCATAACGGCGCCGGAAAATCGACGCTCATGCATATGGTGGCGGGCACGCTTGCCCCCGACAGCGGGCAGATCGCGGTCCGCGGCGGTGTCGAGGCAAGTTATTCGGTGCCGCGCGCGCAGCAGCTCGGCATACGCTGTGTGTTCCAGGAGCTGTCGCTCTGCCCGAACCTCAGCGTCGCCGAGAACACGCGGATCAACCACGCGTCGCTGCATGGCTTCGGCTGGCGGCGCAAGGCGGCCGATCTGATCGCCGCCAAGCTCGACGAGATCTTCCCCGGCCACAGCATCTCGGCATCCGACATCGTCGGTGATCTTTCCATCACCAGCCGGCAGATGGTGGAGGTGGCGCGCGCCTTCACGGTCACGCAGGAGCCGCTCGAGCTGGTTATCCTCGACGAGCCGACATCCTCGCTCGACGCGCATACCGCCGGCCAGCTGCTGGCGTTCGTGCGCCGCTTCATCGCTGCCGGCAAGAGCTGCATCCTGATCTCGCATGTGTTGGGCGAAGTGCTCGGAAATGCCGACCGCATCGTGGTGATGCGCGACGGCAAGGTGGTCGCCGCCGGGCAGGCCGACGCCTTCGACCGCGACAGGCTGGTGACGGCGATGGGCGGAGCGGAGGCGCGCGAGAAGACCGCCGCAGAGATTGCGAGCGGCAAGCCGGAGCCCGGTCCGCTGCGGGTCCGGGCGCGCCCGGCGCGACAGCAGGACGGCAACGAGCTCGTCGCCCGTGCCGGTGAGATCATCGGCCTTGCCGGACTTGCCGGGCATGGGCAGACCGATCTTTTGCTGGCTATCTTTGCTGCGTCTTCCCGTGCCAAGACCGGCATCGAGGTCACCGCGCCGGTGGCGCTGGTTGCCGGCGACCGCCAGTCGGACGGGATTTTTCCGCAATGGTCGATTGCCGAGAACATTGGCATCCGTTCGCTGGCGCGATTGCGCAACGGCCTCCTGATCTCGCCGCAGCGCGAAGCCGAGCTTGCCGAGTTGTGGCAGCGGAAAATCGGCATCCGTACGCCCGACATGAACAACAACATCTTCTCGCTGTCCGGCGGCAACCAGCAGAAGGCGCTGTTCGCGCGGGCGCTCGGCTCCGACGCCAAGATCGTGCTGATGGACGATCCGATGCGCGGCGTCGACATTGGCACCAAGCTCGAAGTCTACGACCTGGTGCGCGAGGAGGCTCGCCATGGCCGCACTTTCCTGTGGTACACCACCGAAACCGAAGAGCTCGACAATTGCGACCACATCTATGTGTTCAAGAACGGCCGGATCGTCGCCAACCTTCGTCGCGACGAACTGACGGAGGAAAAGATCATCCAGTCGTCGTTCGGCGATGCGGCCTGAGATGACAGCGGTATCCGTCGAGAATGGGCTAAAATCTTCGGCTCGCGCCACCAGGCGGGCGCGCATGCTGCGCAGCCTGCTGCCGGCACTGTCGCTGGCGCTGGTGCTCATCGCCATCGCCTGGCTCAACCCGCGCGCCATCAGCTATTTCGGTTTCAGCCTGATGCTCAATCTGGCGATCCCGATCGCTCTGGCGACGATCGCGCAGATGTTCGTCATCGCCGGCAACGAGCTCGATCTGTCGATCGGCACCTTTGTCGGCTTCGTCGGCTGCGTGACGGCGACATGGCTGAAGGACGCGCCGCTGCTCGGCGTCGTGATCCTGCTCGGGTCGATCGGCGTCTACGCGCTGCTCGGCGCGCTGATCCATCTGCGCAACCTGCCCTCTATCGTGGTGACGCTCGGCATGAGTTTTGTCTGGCAGGGCATGGCCATCCTCATCCTGCCCAAGCCCGGCGGCAAGGCGCCGGACTGGCTGCTGGCGCTGATGGCCTTCAAGCCACCCTTCATTCCGTTCCCGATCATCGCGGCATTGCTGATCGCAGCCGTCGTCCATTTTGGCCTGATGCGCACCTCCTACGGCGTCATCCTGCGTGGATCGGGCGGCAATTCAGCCGCACTCAAGCGCGCCGGCTGGTCGCTCCTGCGCACCAAGATCGCGCTGTTTGCGCTGACCGGCCTGTTCGGCGTTTTGTCCGGCATGGCGCTGATCGGCATCACCACCTCGGCCGATGCCAATATCGGCAATGGCTACACGCTGCTTTCGATCGCCGGGGTCATCCTCGGCGGCGGCGAGTTCGTCGGCGGCCGGGTGTCGCCGATCGGCGCCGTCATCGGCGCGTTGACGCTGGCGCTGGCGGCATCGCCCCTCTTGACGTTCATGCACATTCCGCCCGACTGGCAGGTCGCCGCCAATGGCGCCATCCTGATCATCGTGCTGGCGGCGCGGGTGCTGATCAGCCGCAGGGAGAGGTGAGCATGGCATCGCTGCGGACACTGCTCGCCAGACCCTGGATCTGGTCGTTCTTCGGGGCGCTGCTGGTGTGGCTGGCGACCATCGCCTTCACCGGCGGCTATGGCGGCGGCGGGATGATCACGGCGGCGCTGTCGCTCGCAGTCTTCACGGTCATCGTCGGCGTCGGGCAGATGTTCGTCATCACGCTCGGGCCGGGCAATGTCGACCTGTCGCTGCCGGCCAATATCGGCCTTGCCAGCGCCGTCGCCATGAAGGTCATGGATGGCAATGATGCGATGATCGCGGTCGGCCTGCTGGCAGCGCTTGCCTGCGGCATGGCGATCGGCGCCGTCAACTACCTGCTGATATGGGCCCTGCGCATTCCGCCGATCATCGCGACGCTGTCGGCCAGCTTCGTCATCCAGTCGGTCGATATCAGCTATGGGCGGGGCCTGCAGATCAAGCCGCCGCCGGGCTTTGCCGACTTCACCAACTGGCAGGTGTTCGGCATCCCGGTGCTGGCGATCCTCACCGTTCTGTTCACCATCGGCGCCGGCATCGTTTTGCAGCGCATGATCTACGGCCGCTCGGTGCTGGCGATCGGCCAGAACATCCGCGCTGCCTGGCTGGCCGGCGTCAATGTCGGCCGCACCCGTTTCCTCACCTACACGCTGTCGGGCGCGCTCGGCGGCCTCGACGGCGCACTGCTCGCCGGCTATTTCCGCGGCGCCAATGTCGATATCGGCAATGAGTATCTGCTGGCCTCGATCGCCGTCGTCGTCATCGGCGGCACGTCGGTGGCGGGCGGCAAGGCCAATGTGCCGGGGGTCTGGGGCGCGGCGCTGTTCCTGGTGCTGCTGTTGACCATGCTCAACACGTTCGGCGTCAGCGTCGGCGTCCGCCTGGTGCTGACAGGGCTGATCATCGTCGGCGTCATCACCGCCGCGGGCGGGCAGAAGGCGCTGCGCTAAAGCAAGGCCACCCGGCGGCGAAGGGATATCGATCCGGCCTGCAAAACACGTGGTTCCCATCCGCATGCCAGCGCTGTAAATCCCGTCGCGCTATTGGCCAACATCATTGCGTGAGGTTTGCGTGTCCGATTTCGTCAGCACTACAAGGCACGGCAACGTCGCGGTGGTGAGCATCGACAATCCGCCGGTCAACGCGCTGAGCTTCCATGTGCGCGAGCCGCTGATGCAGGCGCTCGTTTCCCTGCGCGACGAGCCGTCGGTCGGAGCAATCGTGATAGCATGCGCCGGGCGGACCTTCGTCGCCGGCGCCGACATCACCGAATTCGGCAAGCCGGCGCGGCAACCGGACCTGGGCGCCCTAGTCGCCATGCTGGAAACCATCGCCAAGCCGACGGTCGCGGCCATTCACGGCACTGCGCTCGGCGGCGGCCTGGAACTGGCACTCGGCTGCCATTTCCGTGTTGCCGACCGAACGGCAAGGCTCGGCCTGCCGGAAGTCAAGCTCGGCCTGCTGCCGGGCGGCGGCGGCACGGTTCGCCTGCCGCGCCTGGTTGGTCCGCTGAAGGCACTCAGCATGATCGTTTCGGGAACGCCGATCGGTGCGGCCGAGGCGCTCGCCGCCGGCCTGGTGGATGCCGTCTTCGATGGCGACCTGACCGCGCAAGCGGTGAGTTTCGCCAACGAAACGGCCGCGAAAGGCGGTCCGTTCACGCCGGTGCGCGACCGCAATGATCGCCTCGACCAGGCCGACTTGCCGGCGTTCGACAAGGAAGCGGCAGTGCTTGCCGGCAAAGCACGCGGCCTCGAGGCGCCGATCGCCTGTGCGCAGTCGGTCCGCAACGCCCTGACGCTGCCCTTCGACGAAGCGCTGGCGGCGGAGCGCGACCTGTTCGTCAAGCTTGTCGCCGGGGACCAATCACGCGCGCAGCGGCATCTGTTCTTCGCTGAACGTGAGGCGGCAAAGATTGCCGGCAAGGACGTCGCCAGGCGCAAGATCGCCCGGGTCGGCGTCATCGGCGCCGGCACAATGGGCGGCGGCATCGCCATGGCGTTCGCCAACGGCGGCGTCCCCGTGACCTTGCTGGAAGCGACACACGAGGCCTTGCAGCGCCGGCTGGCGACGATCAACAAGAATTATGCCGTTTCCGTCATCCGCGGCTCGCTGAGCGAAGACGCCAAGCGCCAACGGCTTGGGTTGTTCAAGGCTTCCACCGACTATGCCGATCTTGCCGATTGCGACCTGATCGTCGAGGCCGTGTTCGAGGAGATGGCGGTCAAGAAGGAGGTCTTCGGCAGGCTCGATGCCGTGGCCAAACCGGACGCGATCCTCGCCACCAACACCTCCTATCTCGACGTCAACGAAATCGCCGCTTCGACGTCGCGGCCGCAAGATCTCCTCGGCATGCATTTCTTTTCGCCGGCTAACGTCATGAAGCTTTTGGAAATCGTCCGCGCCGACAAGACTTCGACCGACGTGCTGGCGACCATCGTCGATCTGGCACGGCGGATCGGCAAGGTGCCGGTCGTTGTCGGCGTCTGCCACGGCTTCGTCGGCAACCGCATGCTGGCGGCGCGCGGTGCGGAACTGGAGACGCTTCTGCTCGAAGGCGCAATGCCGCGCCAGGTCGACCAGGTGTTCACCGATTTCGGCTGGCCGATGGGGCCGTTCGAGATGAGCGATCTCGCCGGCCTCGACATAGGCTGGCGCAACCGCAAGGCGCGTGGCCAGACGGCCGTGATCGCCGATGCGTTGTGCGAACAGGGACATTTCGGCCAGAAGACCGGCAGCGGCTTCTATCGCTATGAAGGCGGTTCGCGCACGCCGCTGCCCGATCCCGATGTCGAGGCGCTGATCCGCAACAAGGCTGCCGAGCGCGGTGTTGCACCGCGCGCGATCGGCGCCGAGGAGATCATCGAGCGGACGCTCTATCCGATGATCAACGAGGGCGCCAAAATCCTCAAGGAAAAGATTGCCGCCCGCGCCTCCGATATCGACGTCGTCTGGGTCAACGGCTACGGCTTCCCGGTCGGCAAGGGCGGGCCGATGTTCTGGGCGAGCCTCGAAGGCGTGGACAAGATCATCCAGCGGCTGGATCACTGGCACCAGCAGACCGGCAAGGATGTCTTTCGAGTGGCACCCCGGCTCAGGCAAATGGCCGAAACCGGTTCCTGGGACGGCGCTGCCGGCTGAACTTGGGACTACCGAATCCGTGCGTCCATGATCTCGACAAAACGCGCGAACAGACCCGCCTGCGACTTTATCTTGAGCTTGCGGTAAATGTTGCGGCGATGAACTTTTACGGTTCCCGGCACGATGCGCATCGCCCTGGCAATCGATTCCGTGGAATGGCCCTGAAGCACCAGATCGACGACATGCTGTTCGCGCGGCGTGAGCGAAAGGCTCTTCCAGATGTGAGCACGTTCGAACTCACTGACCGGAGCAATCGCCTCGTCTTGCTTCGTCCCAACCGGTCCGTCAGCCGGAAGGGTAGGCCAGCGCAGCCTGACGAGGCTGATCACCGCAGGCGCCATGTCGCGCAGCAACCTGGCATCGGCGGTTCCGAACGGCCCCGAAGCGCGCAATCGCATTAGCGAGACCACCAGCGCGTCCTTTCCCGGCAGCGGCACGAAAAAGCCGACCTCCTCCGCAAGCCTGGTCTGGCTGTAATAGGAGCGGTAATATTCGCTGGCATAGAAGCGATCCGGCGCCAATTCGCGCATGCGCCAAAAGCCTTCCTTGCGCTCGACTGCCGCATGGTGGAACGGATCGAGCAGATAAGGCCCTTCCTGATAGAGCGCAACGAAGACGTGGCTTTCGGCCGGCGAGAATGTCTCGAACAGCAGCGGCGGGCGTGAGGCGCCGCGATAGCCGAAGATCACGCAATGATCGAAGCTGACATGCTGGCGGAGCCAGGCGACCATCGCCTTGCCGAAAAGCTCGCCGCTCGTCTCCCGCGTCGCTGCGATGAGCGCAGCGAGCCGGCTGTATTCATCGCTGCGTGAAACGCCCAATTCATACCCCTCCATACGAGAAAATAGACGAAATATACCACCTGGGAGGTATATACTAGCCGCCATTGGCTCTGATAGCGTTTCGAGACCAACTAGCCGCTGGAGCCCGCAGCTTTGACCGCAGTGCCCGACATCGAGTTTCGCGGGGTCACCAAACGCTACGGCAGCGTGATCGCGGTCAGCGGCATCGATCTTGCCATCCCGCCGTCTGCCTTTGTCGCGTTGCTCGGGCCGTCCGGCTGCGGCAAGACAACCTGTTTGCGCATGATCGGCGGTTTCGAACAGCCAAGCGAAGGTGTGGTATTCATCCGTGGCCGCGACATGGCCGGCACGCCGCCCTATCGGCGGCCGGTCAACATGGTGTTCCAGCAATATGCGTTGTTTCCGCATCTGGATGTGGCGGACAACGTCGCCTATGGCCTACGCCAGGCGCGGCCGCGCCTGTCGTCGCGGGAGATCAGCCTGAAGGCAGGCGAGGCGCTCGCCATGGTTCGGCTTGCGGGCTATGGACGCCGCAAGATCCATGAGCTTTCCGGCGGCCAGCAGCAGCGTGTCGCCCTGGCGCGGGCGCTGGTCAACAAGCCGGCGGTGCTGCTGCTCGACGAGCCCCTGGCGGCGCTCGACAAGAAGCTGCGCACCGACATGCAGATAGAGCTGCAGAACCTGCAGCGCGAGATCGGCATCACCTTCGTCCTGGTCACCCACGATCAGGAAGAGGCACTGTCGATGAGCGATTTCGTCTGCGTCATGAATGGCGGGCGCATCGTCCAGCTTGGGCAGCCGAGCGAAATCTACGATGAACCCGCCGACCTCTTCGTCGCCGATTTCGTCGGCAAGACCAATCTCTTGAGCGGCAAGGTCGTCGGGCTCTCGGGCAAGCTCGTCGAGATAGCGCTTGCCGACGGCACCGTCATCGCCGCGCGCAAGCGCACTTCGCTAGCCCAGGGCGAAGCCGTCTCGGTCAGCCTGCGTCCTGAATCCTTAAGTCTCGGCGCGCCCGGAAGCGGCCGGCTGAACGGGCTTGTCCGCAACCGGATCTTTCTCGGTTCCACCGCGGAATATGCAATCGAGGTCCAAGGCATCGGGACACTGCTCGCCAAGGCCGATCATCTGGTTGGCGGTGGAAATCTCTTCAAGCCGGGTGAACCCGTCGCCGTCGGCTTTACAGCCGGAACGCCGCTGGCGTTTCCGGAGAATAACGGGACCAACCAGAGGGAAAACAAAAATGTCGAAATCGTATCGTGACGGACTGCCGATAAGCCCTGAAAAATTCGTCGACCAGTTGATGCGCCTCAAGCGCGGTTCCATCGGCCGCCGCGAGTTCCTTGGCCTCACCGGCCTAGGCATCGCAACGGCAGTAATGGCCCGCGAACTCGGCATCATGCCGTCGCCAGCCTTCGCCCAGGAGGGGCTTGGCGACCGCATGTCGATTGCCACCTGGCCCAATTATCACGACCCGGCGACGTTCGAGAATTTCAAGGCCGAAACCGGCGTTGCCGTCGAGGTGAACGTGTTCGGGTCAAACGAGGAGATGCTGGCCAAGCTGCAGGCCGGCGCCTCGGGCTGGAGCCTTTTCGTTCCGACCAACTACACGATCTCGACTTACAAGAAGCTTGGCATCATCGAGGCGCTGGATATGGCCAAGCTTGCCAATTATGACGGCTCGCAAGAAGACCCGCGCTTCACTGGGGAAGGCACGATCGATGGCGTGACCTACGCGGTGCCGAAGAATTGGGGCACCACCGGCTTTGCCGTCAACACCAAGAAACTGACCAAGCCGATGACAAGCTGGAAGGAATTCTGGGACACGGCCATGGCGGAGGGCGACGGCCGGACCATGGTTCATGATTACCAGCTGACCACGATCGGCAACGCGCTGAAATATTTCGGCTTCTCGTTCAACTCGCTGAAGCCGGACGAACTCGCCAAGGCGGAGGAATTGCTGCTGAAGGTCAAGCCGCATCTGTTCGCGGTCTCCAGCGACTACCAGCCGTCGATGCGTGCCGGCGACGCCTGGATGACGATGTGCTGGACCAATGACGGGGCGCAGCTCCACCGCGACATCCCCGAAATCGCCTACGTGCTTGGCAAGGAAGGCGGCGAGATCTGGACCGACTTCTACGCAATATCCAAGGATGCGCCGAACAAGCCTGCCGGCTATGCCTTGCTCAACTATTTGATGAACCCGAAAGTCGCGGTCAAGGAGCACCTGGCCAACGGCGCGCCTTCCACCGATGCGCGGGTCAATGCGCTGCTGCCCAAGGAGGTGCTGGACAATCCGATCCTCTATCCGGCGGCGGATCTGCTGAAGCCGCTCGAATTCGGTGCGGCTGCAACGCTAACCGATCCGGGCCGGGCCGAATTGATGGCACGCTTCAAGTCGGCTTGAACCTGGCAGGCCACAGGCTCGTTGCAGGCAACTCCCCGGCGGACAGATGTCCGCCGGCACCGGGGCGGTTTTTTCAATGCGCAGCAATGTCCTTCGTCACAATCTCCTGACCGCCCTGCTGCTCGGTCCAGCAACTGCGTGGCTGGTGGTGTTTTTAGTTTTGCCGTTCGTGGCGATTGCCGTTTTCAGCGTCGGCGAGCGGGCGCCGGAAGGCGGCTATCAGGCCGCTTTCACCTTGGCGCAGTTTGCCAATCTTCCGGCGCGGGCGACCGCCTTCTGGAACACCATGGTGCTGGCGCCGGCGGGCGCACTGGCCTGTCTTCTCGTTGCCTATCCGGTCGCTTATTACCTCGCTTTGCGCGCGCCGGAACGGTGGCGGCTGATCCTGCTGGCGCTTGTCGTCATCCCGTTCTGGACCAGCCTGCTGATGCGAACCTATGCCTGGATGTATGTGCTTGGCGGGCGCGGCATCCCAGCTCTCCTGGCCTATGTCGGGATGGAGGACGTGCGGCTGATCAACACGCCGGGAGCGGTTCTGCTCGGCATCGTCTATGGTTATCTGCCGCTGATGATCCTGCCGATCTATGTCAGCCTCGAGCGGCTCGACCGCCGGCTGCTGGAGGTCTCCGCCGATCTCGGCGCGACGCCGATCTCGACATTCCTCGGCGTGACGCTGCGGCTGTCGCTGCCAGGTGTGATGACCGGCTTCTCGCTGGTCATGATCCTGCTGCTCGGCGAATATCTGATCCCGACGCTACTCGGCGGCGGCAAGGTCTTCTTCATCGGCAACGCGCTGGTCGATCTGTTCCTGCAATCGCGCAATTGGCCATTCGGATCGGCAATCGCCATCACACTTGTGGCGGTTTCAGTGGTCGTGCTGCTTGCCGCGAACCGCATTTCGACCCGGCTTTCGGGTGCCCGCCGGGTGGACCTGATCTGATGCGTGCCTTCGTCGTTGCGGTCTTTGCCTTTCTCTACCTGCCGATCGCGCTGGTAGTGCTGTTTTCGTTCAACGCCGGCCACCACGCCAGCGAGTTCACTGGCTTCTCGGTGCAATGGTACGGCAAGGCACTAGCAAACCCGTTCCTGGTCGAAGCGCTGAAGAACAGCCTGTTCATCGCCACGACCAGCGCCTTGCTGGCGGCGCTGTGCGGCACGGCCGCCGCGGTTGGCCTGGCGCGTGTCGGGGCGCGGACGCGAGCCGTGTTCGATGCCCTTTTGGGTGCTGCGATCGTCGTTCCTGGTGTCGTCATCGGCATCTCGACGCTGGTCGCGCTGGTCCAGCTATTCGGGGTGGTCAACCCGTTTGTCGCTTCGCTGTGGCCGAACGACCAGCCACCGCGCCTGGCGCTCGGCTATGGCTCGATCATCGCCGCGCACGGGCTGTTTTCGATGGCGCTGGTGGCGATGATTGTCGGCACGCGCCTCGGCAGCCTCGACCGCAATCTGGTCGAGGCCTCGAGCGATCTTTACGCCACCCCGCTGACGACGTTCCGCAGCATCGTGTTGCCGCAGATCATGCCGGCGGTGATCGCCGGCTTCCTGCTCGCCTTCACATTCTCCTTCGACGATTTCATCGTCGCGTTCTTCGTCGCCGGCGCACAGACGACGTTGCCGATCTATGTCTTCGCCTCGATCCGGCGCGGGGTCACGCCGGAGATCAATGCCATCGCGACGATCGTGCTCGTCGCCTCCGTTCTGCTCGTGGTGCTTGCCCAATGGCAACTGCGGCAACGAAAACCATCACACTGAAAGATAAAAAACATGATTCTGAGAGATCGCATCGCCGTGGTGACGGGTGCCGGGTCGGGGATCGGGCGTGCCGGCGCCATGATGATGGCCAGGGAAGGTGCGCTCGTGGTGATCGCCGACAGGGACCAGGCGGCGGGGGAAGCAACCGCTTCCGACATTCGTGCGGCCGGCGGTCGGGCCGAGGCCGTTGCCACCGACGTCGGCGAGGATGCGGCGGTCGAGCGGCTCATCGCGAGAACGCTGGGCCGGCATCGGCGGATCGACATCCTGCACAATCATGCCGGGATCCAGGTCGGCGGCACGCTGACCGAAGTCGGCGCCGACGGCATGGATGCCTCCTGGCGGATCAATGTGCGGGCGCAGTTCCTGGCGGCCAGGCTGGTCATGCCGTCGATGATCGCGCAAGGCGGCGGGGTGATCCTGAATACCGCCTCGAATTCGGGTGTGTTCTACGACCGCGAAATGATCGCCTACGCAACGTCAAAACATGCAGTGGTGGCGATGACCCGGCAGATGTCGCTCGACTATGCCAAACACAATGTCCGCATCAACGCGCTGTGCCCCGGCTGGGTCGATACGCCCTTCAACGAGCCGTTCATCGCGCAGATGGGCGGGCGGGCAGCGATCGAGAACTATGTCCGCACCAAAATTCCCATGCAGCGCTGGGCCAGCGCGGAGGAAATCGCCGAAGCGATCCTGTTCCTCGTCTCCGACCGCTCGTCCTTCATGACCGGTCAGGCGCTGGTGATCGACGGTGGAGAAAGCATCGGCTGATCCGCCGCTCCCGGCGGGCGGCAGCTGAAATTCTCTTTGGCCTAACGGCCGGCGGCGAGATGTGCTTTCGTCTCAAGGAGAATGCGGCCAACATGGCTGGGTCGCGAGCAGAAACCATCAGCGCAAACGGGAAGGCTGCATAATGGCCGAGGCCTATATCTGCGACTACATCCGCACGCCGATCGGACGCTTCGGCGGTTCGTTGTCGGCGGTCCGTGCCGACGATCTCGGCGCTATCCCTCTGAAGGCGCTGGTCGAGCGCAATCCAAACATCGACTGGGCTGCCATCGACGACATCGTCTATGGCTGCGCCAACCAGGCCGGCGAGGACAATCGTAATGTGGCGCGCATGGCGCTGCTGCTGGCCGGCCTGCCGAAGGAGGTTTCGGGCTCGACCGTCAACCGTCTCTGCGGTTCGGGCATGGATGCGGTGATGATTGCTGCCCGCGCCATCAAGGCCGGCGAGGCGGAGCTGATGATATCAGGCGGCGTCGAATCGATGAGCCGCGCTCCGTTCGTGCTGCCGAAGGCAGAGACCGCCTTTTCGCGCAATGCCGAGATTTACGACACCACGATCGGCTGGCGCTTCATCAATCCGCTGATGAAGAAGCAATACGGCGTCGATTCGATGCCGGAGACCGGCGAGAACGTGGCGGAAGAGTTCGCTGTCTCCCGCGCCGACCAGGACGCATTTGCCGTGCGCAGCCAGGACAAGGCTGTAGCCGCACAAGCCAATGGCCGGCTGGCAAAGGAAATCACGCCGGTGACGATCGCGCAGCGCAAGGGCGATCCGGTCGTTGTCGACAGAGATGAGCATCCCCGCGGGGGCACGTCGATCGACGCGTTGGCCAAGTTGCCGACGCCGTTCCGGCAAGGCGGCACGGTTACGGCCGGCAATGCCTCGGGCGTCAATGACGGCGCGGCGGCGCTGATCGTCGCCTCGGAAGCAGCCGCGAAAAGATATGGGCTGACGCCGATTGCCCGTATTCTGGGCGGTGCCACCGCCGGCGTGGCGCCGCACATCATGGGTATCGGCCCGGTGCCGGCCACGCAAAAGCTGTGTGCCCGGCTCGGCCTGACGCCGCAACAGTTCGATGTCGTCGAGCTCAACGAGGCCTTCGCCTCGCAAGGCATCGCCGTGCTGCGCCAGCTCGGCATTGCCGAGGATGCGGAGCACGTCAACCCGAATGGCGGTGCCATCGCGCTCGGCCATCCGCTCGGCATGTCCGGCGCGCGCATATCAGGCACGGCGGCGCTGGAGCTGCGTGAACGCGGCGCCAGATACGCGCTCGCCACCATGTGCATCGGGGTCGGCCAGGGCATCGCGGTGGCGCTGGAGCGATTGTGAGCAAGCGTCGATTTGCCAGGCCATTTAATGGCGCGTTCCGCCCACTCAAATTTGACCATGTGGACAAAAGCCGGGCACCGTTCCATAGTTCCTTCGCTGATATTCCAGAGAAGAGAGCCGGCTCGACACGGCGCCAATCAGAGGGGCATGCAATGGACAACGGGAAGAGCAGAATCCAATCGAAACGCGAAGAGCTTTCGCGCCGCAACGTGCTGGAGCTGGGCGCGCTCGGCCTGGCGGCGGCGATGCTGCCGGGCAGCGCCTTTGCCAAGACCAAGAAGCTGAAAGTGGCGGCTATCTTCGCCACGCCGATCGAGGAGCCGTGGGACAACCAGATCCATGTTGCCCTGCAGAAGGCCGAGAAGGAACTCGGCATCGAATACAAATGGTCGGAGAAGGTGCAGACGGCCGATTTCAGCCGCGTCATGCGCGAATATGCGCAGGGCGGCTATGAGCTGGTGCTGGGCGATGCCTTCGCCGCCGAGCGCGAATCGCGCAGGACCGCCAAGCAGTTCCCGAAGACCGCCTTCCTGTTCGGCTCCGGCGCCGGGCCGGCCGAGCCGAATTTCGGCGTCTTCGACAACTGGATCCACGAGCCGGCCTATCTGTCCGGCATGATCGCCGGGAAAATGTCGAAATCGGGCACGATCGGCGCCGTCGCGGCGATGGGCATTCCGGAAGTGAACCGGCTGGTCAACGCTTTCTTTGCCGGCGCCAGGGAGGTCAATCCCAACATCAAGAAGAAGGTCGCCTTCATCGGCTCGTTCTTCGATCCGCCAAAGGCAAAGGAAGCGGCGGTCGCCCAGATCGACGCCGGCGTCGACGTCATCTATGCCGAGCGCTTCGGCGTCATCGAAGCGGCGGCGGAGAAGAAGATCCTCGCTATCTCCAACATGTCGGACCAGTCGAGCCTCGGCCCCGACACCGTGATCACCGGGCCGGTCTGGGACATGTATCCGACCGTCGAGCAGGCGATCAAGCTGGTCAAGGCCGGCGTCTTCACCGCGCAGGATTACGGCGATTTCTCGCGCATGGCCAAGGGCGGCTCCTATCTCGCGCCCTATCACAAGTTCGACAAGACGCTGCCGGCCGAGGTCAAGGAACTGGTCGAGAAGAAGAAGGCCGAGATCCTCGACGGCAATTTCCGCGTCGACGTCGATGAGAATACGCCGGTCTCGGACTGAGCGATGTCTTTTGGGGGTCTGGCGCTTGTCGCACCCCCCTCTGGCCTGCCGGCCATCTCCCCCTCAAGGGGGGAGATTAGCAGCTTCGCCGACAGCACCTCTTCTTCAGCGCTGACGATTTGCGAAAGCCGAAGTGACATCCGATCTCCCCCCTTGAGGGGGAGATGGCCGGCAGGCCAGAGGGGGGTGCAGCGCATTCCCGTCGATCAAAGCTGAACCGTAAAGCCAATTCCGATCGGGAGCACCCTTGTCAACGCCTGCCCCTCTTATTGAAATGCGCGGCATCTCCAAGAGCTTTGGCGCCGTCAAGGCGAACGAGGCCGTCGATCTCAGCGTGGCGCCGGGCGAAATCCTCGGGCTGCTCGGCGAAAACGGCGCCGGCAAGACGACGCTGATGAACGTGCTGTTCGGCGCCTATGCGCCCGATGCCGGCGAGATCCTGGTGCAGGGCCGGTCGGTGGCGATCAACAGTTCGGCCGATGCGCTGGCCGTCGGCATCGGCATGGTGCACCAGCATTTTCATCTCGCACCACGGCTTTCGGTGCTGGAGAACCTCTTGATCGGCATTCCCGGCAGATCGGGCCGGATCGACCGCGCCGGCGGGCTGGCGCGGCTCGCCGAGATCGGCCGCCAGCACGGGCTGACGCTCGACCCGGACCTCCCCGTCTCGGCGCTGTCGGTCGGCGAGCAACAGCGGCTCGAAATCGTCAAGGCGCTGTTTCGCGGCGCAAGGCTGCTGATCCTCGACGAGCCGACGGCGGTGTTGGCACCAACCGAGGTCGACGGGCTGTTTTCGGCGCTGCGCTCGATGGCGGCACAAGGGCTCGGCATCATCTTCATCTCGCATAAGCTCAACGAGGTGCGGGCGCTGACGCATCGCTGCGTCGTGCTCAGGCATGGGCGCGTTGCCGGCCGCGTCGATGCGCCGGCCAGCACCACGTCCTCGGAGATGGCGCGGCTGATGTGCGGCCACGAGATCGTGCCTCCGGCCAGAGGACCGTCGATGCCGGGTGCGGCCGTGCTGACCCTCGACGGTATCTCGACATCGCATCATTCCGGCATGGCGCTGCGCGATGTTTCGCTGTCGGTTCGTGGCGGCGAGATCCTCGGCATCGCCGGCGTCTCCGGCAATGGCCAGCGCGCGCTTGCCGAGGTCATCTCCGGCGTGCGTGCGCCCGATGCCGGGAAGATGACCATAGCCGGCAAAACGGTTTCGCGGTTCTCGCCGAGCACAGTCCAGGCGCTCGGCCTCGGCCGCATCCCGGAAGACCGCATGACGACAGGGCTGGTCACCAATCTACCGCTTGCCGATTCGATGGTGCTGCCGCGCATCGGCACGGCGGCGTTCAGCCGCAACGGCCTGCTCAAGCCGGATGCGATCCGCGTCTTCGCCGAGGCGCAGATCAAGGCCTACGATATACGTTGCCCCGGGCCGATGACGCGCGCCGGGGCGCTGTCCGGCGGCAATCTGCAGAAGGCGCTTCTGGCGCGCGAACTCGCTTTCGATCCGAAGGTGCTGATCGTTTCGCAGCCGACGCGCGGCCTCGACATCGGCGCCGCGCGCTTCATCCACGAAAAATTCCTCGACATGCGCGCCAAGGGCTGCGGCATCGTCGTCATCGGCGAGGATCTGGAAGAGTTGCTGATGCTCTCGGATCGTATCGCGGTGATGTATGAGGGCCGCATCGTCGGCACGCTGAACAGCGCCGACGCCAGCATCGCCACACTCGGGTTGATGATGACCGGAGCGGAGGGCCATGCCTGATGTTCCGTCTCGAGGCCCGCACCTCAACGCCCGCCTGGTTCAATCTGGCGCTGCCGCTGCTCGCCATCGGCGCGACGCTGATCCTGTGCAGCGGCCTCATCGCACTGGCCGGCGCCGGCGTCGTCGAGGCTTATGGCGTTATGTTTTCGGCGTCTTTGGGCGACAGCTACGCCATCACCGAAACGCTGGTCCGTGCCGCGCCGATGATCTTCACCGGGCTGGCCGTGGCAGTCGCCTTCCGCGCCAAATTCTGGAACATCGGCGCCGAAGGGCAATTGCTGGCTGGTGCGGCGGCGAGCTGTGCCGTCGGTGCAATCCCGATGCCGGGGCCGCTCGCCATGCTGCTGATGGCGCTGGCGGGCGCGGCCGCCGGCGCGGCCGTCGCCCTGATCCCCGCCACGCTGAGGGTAAAATTCAGGGTCGATGACGTGGTCAGCTCACTGCTGCTCAACTCGGTCATTTTCTATGCACTGATGGCGCTGATCGAGGGGCCATGGAAGGACAGTTTCAGCGGCTACCCGATCTCGCCGCCGATCGAGGATACGGCCAATTTTCCGGTGCTGCTCGAAGGCACGCGGCTGCATCTCGGGGTCGTCGCGGCGCTGGTCGCCGCACCGGTCATCTGGTTCGTGGTCGCGCGCACCACGCTCGGCTTCCGCATCAGGGTCACCGGCGAAAACCCGGAAGCCGCACGCTATGGCGGCATCAATGTCGAGCGGGTGCTGATTTCGACGGCGCTGCTGTCTGGCGCATTGGCCGGCCTTGCGGGCGTCGGCGAGGTCGGCGGCGTGCATTTCCAGGTGATGAGCGACATCTCGCCGGGCTATGGCTATTCCGGCATCGTCGTCGCCATGCTGGCGAGGCTCAATCCGCTCGGCGTCGTGCCGGCGGCGATCTTCCTTGCCGCCGTCATGACCGGCGCCGAGGCGATGTCGCGGGCGACCGGCGTTCCGGCCTTCCTCAGCGATGTTATTCAGGGAACCGCATTGCTTGCCATGCTGGTGGCGCTGCTGTTCACCGCCTATCGCCTCCGTCGCGTGGGAATAGCCAAATGAGCGTGGTGCTGGAGCAGATATTCCAGGTCGGCTTCCTGGCCGCCATCATCCGCATCGCCACGCCGTTGGCCTTTGCGACGCTGGGCGAGATGTTCTCCGAGCGCGCCGGGGTGCTCAATCTCGGCATCGAAGGCATCATGCTTTTGTCGGCGATGACCGGCTTCACCGCGGCGAGCCTCAGCGGCAGCCTTTGGCTTGGCGTGCTCGCGGCGGTGCTGACCGGGGCGCTGATGGGCGCCGTGCACGCGCTGTTCACTGTAGCGCTCGGCCTCAGCCAGCATGTCTGCGGCATCGGCGTGACGCTGTTCTCGTCGGGCCTTGCCTATTTCCTCTACCGGCTGATCTTCGGACAGCAATCGGTGCCACCGAACATCAAGGGGTTCGAGACGCTGCCGATCCCGATCCTGTCCGACATACCGGTGCTTGGGCCGGCGGTGTTCAATCAGTTTTCGCTGGTCTACATGGCGATGCTGGCCATACCGCTGGCCGCCTTCGTGCTCTACCGCACGCCTTGGGGCCTAGCGGTGCGCATGGTCGGCGAAAACCCGCGTGCCGCCGATTCTGCCGGCGTCAGCGTCATTGCAACACGCTTCCAGGCGGTGATCCTCGGCGGTGCCTTGATGGGACTGGCCGGTGCCTTCCTGTCGATGGCGCAATTCAACGCCTTCACCTTCGGCGTGGTTTCGGGGCGTGGCTGGGTGGCAATCGCGCTCGTCGTTTTCGGCCGCTGGGATCCGTGGCGATCGGCAGGCGCGGCACTGCTGTTTGCCTTCGTTGACGCCTTGCAGTTGCGTATGCAGGCGAGCGGGCTTGGCCATATCCCCTACGAGGCCTTCCTGATGCTGCCGTTCATCTTCACCATCGTCGCTATGGCGGTGATGTCGCGCAATGCGGTGGCCCCGTCGGCGCTGCTCAAGCCGTTCCGGCGCGAAGAGCGGTAGCGGCGCTTCGCCTTTCACATCGCGGTGAAGCCGTTATCGACGAACAGATGGGCGCCGTTCACGAAGCTGGCCTCGTCGCTGGCCAGGAACAGGGCTGCCTTCGCGACCTCTTCCGGCTCGCCGATCCGCCCTTGCCGCGCCGCCATTGCCGCGTCGGAGACATCGACGCCGAGTTTGTCGAGATCGGCGACCTCGCGCAGGCCATGCGGTGTCCTGATGAAGCCTGGACAGACCGCATTGCAGCGGATGTTGCGGTCGCGGAACTCGACGGCGATGGCACGCGCGAACATATGGCAGGCGCCCTTGGTGGTGTCGTAAAGCACCTCCATCGGCGTCGCCGCCACCGCCGAGATCGACGAGGTGCAGACGATGGACCCGCCGCCGGCGGCGATCATGCCGGGCAACACAGCACGCGTCATCAGGAACATCGAACGCACATTGACGGCATGCAGCCAGTCCCATTCCTGCCGCGTGGTCTCCAGGAAGGGTTTGATGACGAGGGTGCCGGCGTGGTTGAACAGAACCGTGACCGGGCCGAATTTTTCCGTCGCGCCCTTCACCGCCGTTTCGACCTGCGCCTCATCCGATACGTCAGCGACCCAGTGCTCGGCGACATGGCCGCGTTGCCTGATTGCCGCTGCGGTGGCCGCCGCCGCTTCGCCGTTGCGGTCGACGATCGCCACCTTGGCGCCCTCGGCCGCGAAAAGCTCCGAGGCCGCACCGCCCATTCCTGTCGCGCCACCCGAAATGATGGCGACCTTGCCGGCCAGTCTTGTCCCCCATGGTTTGCTCCCTGCTGCCTTGCCGTGACGTCGCGGCTTTCCGCTGAAGCGATGCTATCCCTCATCCATTGGATGGCCAAGGAGCCACAGACACATGGACCTGACGTTTCCTGCCGTCACCCCGGCATGCCGCAAAAGGCAGCGCTAAGCAGTAAAAGCACTAACTTGTCCGCCGTTTGGAGAAAATTGTTCTAAGGATCGCGCGAAAATAGCACTCGACAAAGTCTACTGATTTTATAGATTAAGCGCCGAGACGGAGGTCGATATGTCCTATAGCCAGAACGCTCAGACTGCCCGCAAAGGCCAAAGGCTGGGTTCCGACCAGGTGTGGCGGCCGGCCTATGCCGGTGCTTTCGCCTATCTCGTCTTTGCCCTTGCGTTTGTATTCACCGGGGCAGTGGTACTGGGGCTGATCCCCTGATTGTCAAGGCTCTGATCATCGAGGCTTCCTCGGGATAGCGGCCTGCCGTTTGCAGAAATTCCGGAGTTGATGAACCGAATGCCGGCGCGCTTTTGCGCGCCCTGATTCCAACGTGATGGAGGAGATGGCAATGCCGATCGAGTTCACGCATGTTCCCGGTAAGATCCACGCTGCCGACGCCAGCTTTTTCTACGACTTTGTCGAGACCGCGACGAAGCTGTCACTGATCGAGGATGCCGGATTCCGGAAGATCGTCATCGACGACCAGGCCGGGCTGCTGACCAATATGGACCTTGCCGCCCAGACGCTGGACCGGACCTCGTCCCTGGAGGTCGTGCTCACGCATTGGGCAGGCGTGATCGAACCAACCGTGGCGGCGCGGCAGCTCGCTGCCCTCGACGCGAGAAGCGGTGGCCGGCTGTCGCTCAGGATGCTCAGCGAGCCGCTGAGCGACGACGATGCCGAGGCACGTCCGGCCGGCCACACAGTGGTCTGGCAACGCATCGATGAATATCTGGTGCTGCTGAAGCGGTTGTGGTCGAACGACACGCCGTTCGACCATGAAGGCACCTTTTACAGCATCAAAGGCGGCTATGTGCCGCGCAAGGGGCCGCATGGTGCCGATGTGACCATCCGCATGGGCGGGCAGTCGGGCACTGCGCTCAGGGTCGCGGGCAGGCATGCGGACCTGTTCGAACTGGCGCCTGGCTCGCCTGCAGAAATCCGCCAGTCAATGGAGCGCGTACGCGGCGCTGCTGCCGAACACGGCCGGGCCGGCAAGCTGCGTTTCGCGCTTCCCGTCCGAATCCGTTCGGAAGACAAACCGGCCGCTTCCTGCCAGAAGGCGCTCGAACTTGCCGGGCCGCCGGCGCAGGTCGCGCTTTCGCTGCTTTCTTACGCCGCTTTGGGGATCAAGGAGTTCATGATCGTCGGCGTCGACAGGCCACGCGAGATTGCGACCGCCGGCCGCGAGGCGATCGCGCTCTTGCGCAATTCGCTGGCACGGCGCGAGGCCGATGTCCCTCAGCCGGGGGCGTTTGCGTCATGCTCGACACAGGGAGCACGCGCCGGCTGCTGAAGAGCCTCCGTCGTCCCGCGCCTTGGTGACGGGTCTACCACCATTCCGGGAAAGCCGCGTGAGCCGCCCTGGCCAGCGTCGGTATTTCCTGATCGGGAACGGAGCTGTAGGGCCAGAGCAGTCGTGGGCCGAGCGGCGCCCAGCCGCCGGCCGCCGCCATCGCCTTATCGAGTGCTGCATCACCGACATTGTAACGGGTGCGAAACGGTAGGACATGTGCGGCGAGGAAGGCCTGTATGCGGGCCTCGACCTCGGCAGCGGCGGCCATGTCGGTGCGGATTATCTGCCACCACATCATCGCGCCCTTCGGGTTGAGGCAGGCAACGTTGGAATAGCTGCCATGGGCCCCTCCAGCATAGCCTGCTGCCAGCGTGTGGCCGGGGACGAAGACGGAAAATCCGTCCAGTCTGCGGCGCATGTCGGCATACCAGCCGGCGTCGCCGCCCGGCAGCTTGGCGCCGACCAGCGATGGCACGGCCGCACGCAGACTGGCGATGCCGTCGAGCGTCAGGCGGCGCTTGGCGTGCGGCGGATTGTAGAGCACCAGCGGCGTTTCAGGCGCGGCGTCGCAGAGGCCGCCGGCAAAGCGCATGACCTCGTCGTCGCTGGGCGGCCACCAGTCGGGCAGCGTGAACTGCACCGCCGCCGGGTGAAGTCCGGCGACCCGCGTCAGTCGCTCCAGCGCGACGCGCGGATTGGACTGGCTGATGCCGATCTGGAAAGGAAGGCGCGCGCGGCCGGCTATGGTTGCGACCAACTCACAAAGCCGGTCGAATTCGGGCTCGGTCTGGCAATGGAATTCGCAGGCCGTGCCATTGGAATAGACGCCGTCGACGCCTGAGGCGCAGAGCCGGGCGATCGTCTCTTCCGTCGCCTGCCAGTCGATCGCTCCGCGATCGTCGATGGCCAGCATCACCGCGCCCCAGATGCCGCGCGGTGCGTGTGCGGGCAAGCGGGCCAGATGGTCGTCGAGGTCAGCGTCCACCGGCGATCTCGTGTTCGCGGCGGGTTTCGTTCGACGCGAAGGCAGCCTCGATAATGGCGATGATCTTGCGCGCATAGATGCCGTCGACCGGCACCGGCGTGTCATCGGCAATGGCATCGCGCATTGCGCTCCATTCGCGCACCAGCGCGTTATGCATCCAGTTCGGCTCAAAGGACCCGGGCAGCTCGGTCCAGACCGTCTCGCGGCCAAGCATGGTGCCGCGGTCCATGTCGATGCGCAGCGTTCCCCGCTCGCAGACCAGATCCATGGCGTAGGTGGTGGCGCCGGTGCGATAGCCGACGCTCTGCACCTGGCCGATGCCGCCGCCGGCGAAGCGCAATCCGAGCAGAGCGCTGTCGTCTGCTTCCTGGTCATGGAACTTGGCGCCGAGCATGCCGCTCACCGACACGACATCGTCATCCATCAGCCAGACCAGGCGATCGACCGCGTGGATGCCGGCCGTCAACAGCATGCCGCCGCCGGTCGCCTCGCGCAGATGCCAGTCACGGCGATTGTGCTCCATCCACAGCTTGATGATCCAGCTCGATCCGGCGAGCGGCCGGCCGAGCTCGCCTTCCTCCAGAATTTGCCTGGCCGCCATGCAGGGCAGGGCGAAATGCATGAGGTGGGCGACCATCAGCTTGACGCCGCCCTTGGCCACGGCGGCGTTGATCGCATCGCAGGCAGCCACCGTCGGCGCCATCGGTTTTTCGAGCAGGATATGCTTGCCGGCCTTTGCCGCGCCGATGGCCATTTCGGCATGGAGATGGTGCGGGCTGGCAATGAGAACCGCATCGACCTCCTTGTCGTCCAGCAGCCTTCGCCAGTCCGCGTAGCCGCGGCCGCCATGTTCAGCGGTGAATTGCTGCAGTGCGTCGGCATTTCCTCGAGAGGCGGCGACGAGGCGAATACCGCCAACCTCACGGATTGCCCGCGCATGGGCTGCGCCGAAATCGCCGGCGCCGATAACTCCTATTCCAATCATGGTCCTGCCTTTTGATAGGCGGCGTCGATCAGCGACATCGCCGCAACATAATCTTCGATGGACACCGGCGGAGGCGCCTTTCTGGCCAGCCGGTCAAGCGTATCGCGCATGAACAGACGATAGCGCGTCGCCGGCAGTTCGACCGGCAAGTCGACGATTGCCGCGTCGTCGAGCGTTGCGCAGATAACATGGTCGCCATGATCGATAAGGGTGGCATTGGCACTGACGATGCGCCACTCGAAGTCACCGCCGGGGCGCATCGAAGCAAAGGTGTAACCGGCCTCGACGATGAACAGCGCGCCGGCCTCGTCTTCCAGCACCAGAAGTGCGTGATCCTCGACCGGGCCGGGATGGATGCGGTTCGCGATCGAAACGCTTTTCAGGCCGAGCTTGCCGGTTGCGAGGCTGAATGCCGCGTCGACGCCGTGTATGCCGAGATTCCTCAACGCACCCCCGCCACCAACCGCCGGGTCGAGCACCCAGGCGACACCGTCGGCGATGTAGCGTTGCGGCGGGCCGTTGACCAGCCGGAACTGGCAATGCGCCACGGGGCCGGCGCGACCTTGCCGGCGCAGCCGTTCAAGGCCGGCAACGGCCGGCCCGAAACGGTTGGGCAGGGGAACAGCGACAAAAGCCTGGTACTGCCTGGCGAGGTCGCGCAGCGCCATCAGTTCCCTCGTATGGCTGGCCGCCGGCTTCTCCAGGATCAGCGGTACCCTTGCCGCGATGATCGCACGTGCCCGCGCCGGCACCATCGAAGGGTGCCCCATCAACAGGATCACATCCGGCGGGCTGGAGAGTATCTCCTTGAAATCTTCGATAAACGGCAGGTCGTGGTGCGCGGCGAACGCATGCGCTTGGCCAGGATTCTCGTCCCAGATACCGGCGATCTCCGCACCGTAAAAGCGTGCGGCGTCGAGGTGCATTTCGGCGTGCCAGTGGCTCGAGCCGGCGAGGATAATCTTCATTCGGAGGCAGCACGTTTGCTATGGGCTTGCAGGATATCCTACAAGTGGCTATACGACAAGCGGCGGGCAAGCTTCAGCGGATGATGAAAGCAGTGGGATGGCGGAACTGAAGTCGATCGAACCGTTGAGCAGACCACCGCTGCTGCACGTCACCGTGCAGGAAAGCCTCCGGGCCTATATCGAAAGCAACCAGCTCAAGGCCGGCGATCCCTTGCCGCCGGAGACGTTCCTGGCGCAGCGGCTCGGCGTCGGCCGCAACTCCGTGCGGGAGGCCATCAAGGCGCTGGAATCGATCGGCATCCTGGAGACGCGGCGCGGCATCGGCGTGTTCGTCAAGGAGTTCTCGTTCAAGCCGCTGCTGGATAATCTTGCCTACGGCTTGCAAGATTCGCTGCGCGATGTCGAAGAGCTGCGCGAAATCCGCCGCGTGCTGGAAACCGGCCTCATCGCCAAGACGATCGAGATGATCAGCGCCGAAGATATCGAAGCGCTGCGCCAGTTGACCGAGCGCATGCGGCAACGTGCCGAGCGCCATGAGAGCTTCGCCGAAGAGGACCAGCAATTCCATCAGCTGCTGTTCCGCTGCCAGAACAATCGCATGCTGAGCGCGCTGATCGACATCTTCTGGATGGCGTTCAACAAGGCCTCGAATTTCACCAATCTCGACAATCCGACGCCGCTGGCGACATGGCGCGACCATCACGAGATCGTCGAGGCTGTCGCCGCCAAGGATGTCGACCAGGCGCGTCGGCGGCTCGATGACCATTACCGGGGGATCCAGCGGGTTATCGCCAAAAACCGAGCAAGCTGAAGAACAACCTGACTATGCCAAGGGAGGAAACCATGCGCATCAGGACCATCGCATTCTCAGTCGCCGGGCTGCTGCTCGCCAGCATTGCCCCATTGACCAGTGTCCAGGCACAAAGCGCCAAGACCATTGCGGGCGGCTTCGACGTCGGCCCCGGCGGTTTTCCCAAGAACTTCAACCCGCTGGTCGCGACCGGCGGCTACACCTGGCTCAGCACCTATTTTGAACCGCTGGTCATCTACAATGCCGGGCTGACCGAGATCGAAGGCGACCTCGCCAAGGACTACAAGATCAGCGACGACCAGCTGAGCTATACGTTCAACCTGGTCAACGAGACCTGGCACGACGGCAAGCCGTTCACCTCGAAGGACGTCAAGTTCACCCTCGAGCTTGCCAGGAACAAGGCCTCCGGCAGCCTGTTTGCCGCCCGCCTCGCCGACATCGCCTCGATCGATGCGCCGGATGACCACACCGCAGTGGTGAAGCTATCGAAACCGAACGGATCGTTTCTATCGATCCTGTCGCAGCTGATGATCCTGCCGGAGCATGCCCTGGCCGCCCTGTCGCCGGAATCGCTGGCGACCAGCACCTGGTGGTCGACCACTCCGGTCGGCACCGGCCCGTTCAAGTTCAAGCGCTACGTGAGCGACCAATATGTCGAGCTGGCAGCCGATGACGATTATCGCGGCGGCAAGCCGAAGGTAGACGTGCTCATCAACCGCTATTTCGAGTCGCCGGCGGCGGCCGTTGCCGCGCTCCGTGCCGGCGAAATCCAGTTCACATACGTCGAGCCCGACGATGCGGCATCGTTCAAGAGCGACAACAATTTCAGGGTGATCGAAGGTGCCTCGTACGTGGTCAACTATATCGGCCTGAACCAGAAGGTCGACCTGTTTAGGGATATCCGTGTCCGCCAGGCGATCATGTACGCGATCGATCGCAACGCCATCATCGACAGCCTCTACGGCGGTGCCGCCGAGCCAGCCAATTGCGGCTATGTCGCGCCGCACCTTGTTCCCGCAGGCCTCGAATCCTATGCCTACGATCCGGCAAAGGCCAAGGCGCTGCTGAGCGAGGCGGGCTGGGACAAGATCAACGGCGACAAACCGATCACCCTGCTGACCTATTACGGCTCGCCGCAAGCGGCCAACGTGATGGCCGCTGTCCAGTCGATGCTGGCCGAGGTCGGCATCAATGTCGTGCCGCGGGTCGTCGATACGCCGACCTACAACGGCATCGTCTACAAGCAAGGCACGCCGGACTGGAACGCCTTTCCGATGGTCTATGCCGGCCTGCAGAACGGCCCCAACCCGGCCGGCCTCAATCCCGGCCTCAATAAGTCGCAGATCCCGCCGGCAGGCTTCAACACCATGCGCATCGGGTTCGACGATCTGAGCACCGCATTGGACGCCGCGCTAGGCCAAACCGATCCGGCCAAGCTCGATCAATCCTGGCAGGGGGTCTGCAAGGTGATGAACAAGGACCTGCCCTGGGCGACGTTGTGGGTGGCCAACCGCTATGGCGTAGCCTCCAACAAGCTGCATGACTTCGTCTGGACGCCGGCGCCGGGCGGCGGCCCCTACGCAGCTCACCCCGAGCGCTGGGACATCCAGTAAGAAACCCGCAACCAAGCGAGCAGGCGGGACCACTTTGGCGCCGCCTGCCACCGCCACAGAAAGCCCATGTTGAGCTTCATCGCCCGCCGCAGCGCCACAGGATTGCTGATGCTGGTCGCGCTCAGCGTCCTCATCTTCATCCTGTTGCGGCTGGCGCCGGGCGATCCGATCGACGCCTATATCAACCCATCGGTCCCCATGTCGGCTTCCGACCTCGAGGGCCTGCGCGAACGGCTCGGGCTCGATCGGCCGCTTCCCGTGCAATATCTCGCCTGGCTGCGCGCGGCGCTGAGCGGTGACTTCGGCTATTCGATCCAGCGCAGCGGCGTTGCCGTGCTGCCGCTGGTCATTGACCGCATCGGCCCGACCGCACTGTTGATGGGCACAGGCCTGGCGATCGCCATCGTGCTCGGCATTTCCGCCGGCATTTTCAGCGCGGTGCGCCGTAACGAACCATCCGACATCGCGCTGTCGGTGCTGTCGTTTATCGGTATCTCCAGCCCGGCTTTTCTGACAGCGCTGCTCGGTCTCTATTTCTTCTCGGTGCTGCTGCGCTGGGCGCCGTCCGGCGGCATGCAGACCGCGGGTGCGCCGTTCTCGGCGACGGATGTGCTTGCGCACCTCGTCCTGCCCGCCTGCCTGCTGTCCGTCGGCCATGCCGCGCTGATCATGCGTTACATGCGCGCCTCGCTGCTGGAAGTGCTCAACCAGGATTACGTGCGGACGGCGCGTGCCAAGGGCGTGCGCGAGTTCTGGGTGATCATCAAGCACGCGACCCGCAATGCGCTCTTGCCGGTCATTACCTTGATCGGCTCGACTGTCGGCATCGCCATCGGCGGCGCTATCTTCCTGGAAAGTGTGTTCAACTGGCCGGGCATGGGACTGCTTCTGGTCAATGCCGTCGGCACCCGCGATTACCCGGTGATCATGGGCGCTACCCTGGTGATCGGCGTTTGCGTCATCCTGGTCAACCTCTTGACCGACGTCGTTTATGCCGTCGTCGACCCGCGCATTCAGGTGGCATGATGGCAATCACGGCGCCAGATCCTACAGTTGACCCGACAGCCGTGCCGCAAACCAAAGGCCCGCTCCGCCGCGCGCTCGACCGCTTTTTTGAAAACCGCGCGGCGCGTGCCGGGCTTTTGATCGTCATCCCGATCCTGCTGGCGGTTTCGACGTATCCTTTGTGGTGGCCGTTCGGTCCTAACACCATCGACCTCCGAGCAATGAACAAGGCGCCGTCGGCCATTCATTGGCTGGGCAGCGACGGTGTCGGGCGCGACGTCATGGCCCGGCTGCTGCAAGGCGGACGGATCTCACTGCTGGTCGCCGTCTGCTCGGTCGCCATATCGACCGTCATCGGCTTCCTGGTCGGCGCCGTCGCCAGCTTTGGCGGGCGTCTTGTCGACGGCACGGTGATGCGCCTGGTCGACCTGGCGATGACGCTGCCGCCGGTGATCTTCCTGCTGGTGCTGGCTTCGATCGCCGGCACCGGCATCGCCCCGACCATCCTGGTGATCTCGCTGCTCTCCTGGCCGGTGCTGTCGCGCATGGTGCGCGCCCGGCTGCTCGAACTGCGCGAGCGCGATTTCGTCGTTGCCGCCCGCGGCATGGGCGCGGGGCTGCCGCATCTGCTGTTCCGGCATGGCCTGCCCAATTGCATCGATATCCTGGTCGTCTACGCCACCTTGCAGATCGCCAACGCCATCCTGCTCGAGGCCGGCCTGTCCTTCCTCGGCCTCGGCATCGCACCGCCCGAAGCCAGCTGGGGCAACATGCTCAATCTCGCCCGCTCCACCGTGGTGCTTGAAAATTACCCCTGGCAATGGATGTTCCCGGGCGCCGCACTGGTGCTCACCGTGCTCGCCATCAATTTCATCGGCGACGGCCTGCGCGACGCATTCGACCCCCGCTCCGATCTCAACTGACCTCAAAGGTTCATCAAAATGCCCCTGTTTACCGGCGTCGTGCCACCTGTCGTCACCCCGCTCAATGCCGATTTCAGCATCGACTTTCCGTCGTTCACCCGCACCATCGAGAACCTGCTCGACGGTGGTGTTCACGGGCTGTTCGTGCTCGGTTCGACCAGCGAGGTGGTCTTCCACGACGAGGCGGGCCGCAGGGCCGTCCTCGAGCACGCGGTCAAGGTCAATAACGGCCGGGTTCCGATCTTCGCCGGGGTCATCGACCCGACGACCGACCGCGTCATCAACCACGCCCGGATCGCCAGATCGGCCGGCGCCGACGCCATCGTCGTCACCGCGCCTTTTTATACCCGCACCAGCCAGCCGGAGATCGGCGACCACTTCCGCTATATCAAGGATGCGATCGACATTCCGGTCATCGCCTACGACATCCCGGTCTGTGTCCACGTCAAGCTGGAGCGCAAGACCACGGTCGGCCTCGCCAGGGAAGGCGCCATCGCGGGCATCAAGGATTCCAGCGGCGACGACGGCAATCTGCGTTACGTGCTCAAGGACATGGCCGACGACCCCGGCTTCTTCGGCATGACCGGCTCCGAGATCCTGGTCGACAGCGTGCTGGCGATGGGTGCGCATGGCGTCGTGCCGGGGCTCGCCAATGTCGACCCGCATGGTTATGTCAGGCTGTGGAAGCTGACGCAGGCGGGCCAGCATGCCGAAGCCCGCCTGGAGCAGGAGCGGTTGCTGAAACTGTTCGAGATCGTCTGGATCTCGCTCGGCAGGACCAGCGCCGGCTCGGCCGGCGTCGGCGCCTTCAAGGCGGCGATGAAGAGCCTCGGCATCATCGGGTCGAACACCATGGCGCGGCCGCAGCGCAGCCTGAACGACGAGGAAACCGCAAAGATCGACGCGATCCTTCGCGATGTGGGGCTGCTCCGCTGAGCGCCATGCCGATCCTCTCGATTTCCGGCCTGCGCGCGGTGTTCCGCGTCGCGGGGCGCGACATCGCGGCGGTAAGGGATGTCGACCTGACGATCGGCTCCGGCGAGACGGTGGCGCTTGTCGGCGAATCCGGGTCCGGCAAATCTGTCACCAGCCTGTCGATTATCGGCCTGTTGCCAAAGAGGGTCGGACATATCGCCGAGGGGTCGATCGCGCTGCGGCGCAAGAACGGCACGGTTACCGAGCTGACCAGCCTCGATGCCGAATCGCTGCGCAAGATACGCGGCAATGAGATCGGCATGGTGTTCCAGGAGCCGATGACCAGCCTCAACCCGGTCTACACGATCGGCGAGCAGATCGCCGAACCGATCCGCATCCATCTCGGCAAATCGCACCGCGAGGCAGAAGCAGATGCGGTGCGGCTGCTGGAACAGGTCGGCATTCCCGATCCGAAGCGGCGGGCGCGGCAATATCCGCACGAACTTTCGGGCGGGATGCGCCAGCGCGCTACCATAGCCATGGCCCTGTCCTGCGATCCAGGCTTGCTGATCGCCGACGAGCCGACAACCGCATTGGACGTCACCATCCAGGCCCAGATCCTCGATCTTTTGGCCGACCTGCAGGCGCAGCGCGGCATGGGCATCCTGTTCGTCACCCACAATCTCGGCGTCGTCGCCGAAATCGCCGACCGGGTGGCGGTGATGTATGCCGGGCGTATCGTCGAAACAGGTCCGGTGAGCGAAGTGTTCGCCCGTCCGCGTCATCCCTATACGGCAGGGTTGATGCGCTCGGTGCCGCGGCTCGGCCAGGCCACGGCGCTGAAGGCGGCGGGAACGCCGCTGCCGACCATTGCCGGAAATGTTCCGTCGCTCGCCTTGCTGCCCAAGGGCTGTTCCTTCGCGCCGCGTTGCCCGATGGCTATCGCTGCCTGCCGCGCTGCGGTCCCTCCATTGTTTGGGGCGACGCCGACCCAGCAAAGCCGCTGCCTGCGCTGGGAGGAACTCTGATGGCCGACGCCCCTTTCCTCGCTGTCAAAAACCTGACGAAGCATTTTGCGCCGACAGCGTTCTCGCGCGGACCCGTCGTAAGGGCGTTGGAGGATATTTCTTTCGATATCGGGCGTGGCCAGGTGGTCGGCCTGGTCGGCGAATCCGGCTCCGGCAAGACGACGATCGGCCGCTCGGTGCTGCGTCTGATCGAGCCGACATCCGGCCAAATCAAATATGACGGCACCGACATCACCAGGCTGGGTGCCGCCCAGTTGCGCCGCCAGCGCCGCAAGATGCAGTATATTTTCCAGGATCCCTTCGCCAGCCTGTCGCCGCGCATGACGATCGGGCAGATCCTCACCGAAGGCCTGGACATTCAAGGCATCGGCAAGAAGTCCGAGCGGCGGGCGAAGGCCGAGAAGGCACTTGCCGCGGTCGAGTTGCCGGTCGACGCCTATGACCGCTACGCCCATGAATTTTCGGGCGGCCAGCGCCAGCGCATCGGCATCGCCCGGGCGCTGACGCTCGAGCCGGAATTCATCGTTGCCGACGAGCCGGTCTCGGCACTCGACGTCTCGATCCAGGCGCAAATCATCAATCTGTTGCGCGACCTGCAGCTCCGGCTCGGCCTGACCATGCTGTTCATTTCGCACGATCTGGCTGTCGTCGAGTACATCTGCGATACGGTCATCGTGCTCTATCTCGGGCGCATCATGGAGGTTGCGCCGGCGGCCGAGCTTTATGCCCGGCCGCAGCATCCCTACACGCGCGCGCTGCTGTCGGCCATTCCGTCGCTCGACCCGCTGGCCAGGCAAGGCCGGCAGGTGCTCAAGGGCGATATTCCAAGCCCGGCAAACCCGCCGTCGGGCTGCGTTTTCCGAACCCGTTGCCCGTTTGCGCTGGAGGCTTGCGTCGGGGCTGTGCCGCCGCTGAGGGCGACAGCCGAGGGCCATCTGAAGGCCTGCATTCGCGACGACATCGCTTAGGTTTCTTGCCCTCTGCCTACGGGAGAACTTGGGCGAGATGGACAAGGTCGTCGGCCACAAAGTCCCAGCTCTCAAGAGGCGAGAGATCGGTCGTCTGCGCCGGGCCATGCTCTTTTGGCCGAGCAACAAAGGCGGTTCCGATACCGCACCTTCGTGCCGCGGCCAGGTCGTCATTGTGCGCGGCGATTAACACGGCCTCCGCAGGTCGCACCCCCAGGATCTCCACTGCGCGGAGATAAGCCTGCGGCGCAGGCTTGTAGGTGCCGAACACATCCGAGCCAAGGACGGTGTCCCAAGGCAGGCCGGCGCGCTTGGCCATATCCAGCAACAGCCGGGTATTGGCCCCTGACAAGGGCACGATGATGAAGCGTTCCTTCAGCCTCGCAAGGCCTTTCAGCGAATCGGGCCACGGCTCCAGCCGGTGCCAGGCGAGGTTGAGTTCCTCAAGTTCGGCGGTCGGCAGCTCGGATGGGGCCAGCCCGAACTGGACGAGGGTGGCGTCCAGATTCTCCCTGTTGATCACGTCAAGTGAAACGAAAGGCCGGCGCCCCGTCCGCACCGCCTCGGTCGAGGCGTCATAGCGCGACGCCCACGTATCAGCGAATTCACCGGGATCGACCTGCTCTGCACCAACTCGCGCGAGGAAGGCGCCGGCCTCTCTTGCGATACCGCTGCGCCAGTCAACGACGGTTCCCAGAACATCGAAGAATAGAACTCGAGTAGTGGTCATTGAGCTTTCCTCCGACCTCATTGAAACGTCGTCGATGCCAACCCATATGCAATGCGCGTCGGATGTTTCCTCCCATTCGTCCGGCGCGTTCCCCTCTGAAGGTTTTCGACCTTCACATCTGGCCGGGCTTTGCAGCCCGGCCTTTTTTTGCGGGGTAAGCGAGCGAGCCGAGATCATGGCGCAGGGGTGCCCAGCGTATCGATGCGTTTCGCCAGCGCCGCGGGATCGCCAAGCACGCGCAGCGTCTTCAGCCGAGCGGTGCCGCCGGCGGCGATCGAGACGCCCGATGCCGGCACGCCAAGCGCCTTAGCTACCAGCCTTTCCAGCGCTCGATTGGCGGCTCCGTTTTCCGGCACGGCGCGGACGCGGGCTTTTAGATAGCTTCGCCCATCCACCGATGTTTCGATGCCTTCCAGCCTGTCCATCGCTGATTTCGGCGTCAGCCGGACAAACAGGTCGATGCCGTCGGCGCGCGTGCGGAACGGCGCACTCATCGACGCCCTGGGCTCAGACGACCAGCGAAAGCACGGTGGTGAGCAGGAACTGCCGGATGAAGAACAGGATCAGCAGCAGGATGATCGGCGAGATGTCGATGCCGCCGAGGTCGGGCATGAAGCGGCGGATCGGCCGCAGCGCCGGCTCGGTCAGCCGATAGAGCATGTTGCTGATGGTGTCGACGAACTGGTTGCGGGAGTTGACGACGTTGAAGGCGTAGAGCCAGGAAAATATCGCCGAGGCGATGATGATCCACCAGTAAAGGTCAAGCGCCATGACAATGGTCTGAATGAGGGCGATCATGCCGGTCTCCGATTGTTGCCGACATGTAGCCACTGTAGGTGAAAGCGGCAAGAGCCGCCTTCTGCCGCATGGGCGAGGGCGCACGAACGGCCGAGCGGCATTTCGGCAGCAAGCGCAGCCTTGACAGGAAACCGCAGCGGCCGATAAAAGCCCCATCCGCTGGACGGGGCTGTAGCTCAGCTGGGAGAGCGCGTCGTTCGCAATGACGAGGTCAGGAGTTCGATCCTCCTCAGCTCCACCAGCGGATTTTTTTCGAACCCTTGCCTGGATGGATTCCAAGGAAGTCCTCCTTGGATTCACGGCGTCTCTCAGACGAAGCTCGCGAACGCATTGCAGGCCTGCTGGCGGCTTGGCACTATCGTTGCCGGGTGGATGGGTGGATTCATATCGGCGACGTAAAGACCCTCTACACCAGTAGCTTATGCGGCCTATTGCCACTGCGCCTCGTCCTTGCCAGACTTGGTCCGTCTTCAAAACCGAGGGGAATTCACCATGACCAGCACGACAAGGCGTGATTTTGTAGGTCTTACAGGAATGGCAGCGACTGCCCTGGCCGGCGCTGTTGCAACACGAGCTACCGCTGCGGAAAGCGACGTATCGCCATCGTTCGATGAGGTTCTTCAAGAGTACGATCAAAACAACACAGAAAGGACTAGATCAAAGCTGGCGATCTATGTGGTCCTTTCTCATCTGCACGCCAGTCTCGAGGAGGAATTTAGCGACCTTGGGCTAGAGCTGCCTTTAGGGAAAAAGGCCTTGCCATCGAACCTGCCGGCCAATTTCGCCGACGCGCAGGTTGCACCCCTTCCTTGGCTCTTCAAGCCCTCGGAAGTTACCGACCACGAACGAAACGGCTATGCGGCGATTGCAATGCGAATGAACGCAGTGATGGCAAGACACACGGCCGACGTGAGTGTCGGGGTTTCGCATATCATGTCGCACAAGGGATAACCGCGACCTTGCCGGCGAGAACGGCACGTCAGGCGAGCACAACGCCGGCCGGCGATTTGTTGTTGCGGGCGAACCGATTACCTGTTTTGGCGAGGCGACTGCGCTGCGAGAGTCCTCACAATGGATAAATACTTCCGGGAGGCGCCGCGCGAGATAGCAAAGCTCTCGGCACCCCGGCCAGTGGGAATTGTCAGCCGTCCGCGCGTAGTGGCGCTGCTTTCGCAGGCCCTCGACAGCGGTGCATGCTGGCTGGCGGCGCCTGGTGGATACGGCAAGACCACCGCGGTGATCGACTTTCTGGAACACGGCGGGCGGGAACAAGGCGGGCTGAAGCAAGGCGAATCGGCGTACAACTGGTATCGGGTCGACACCGAGGACCAGGACGTTGCGCGCCTTTTCCATTATCTGACGCTGTCGCTCGACGGCAGGCATGCCGGCATGCCGGTCTTTGGTCCGGAATATGCCGACAATTCCGACGATTTCGCGCGGCTGTTCTTCCGCACCTATTTCTCGCGGCTTGATCCGGGCACGATCCTGGTCCTCGACGATCTGCATCGTGCCGATGCGCCAGGCTTTCGCCGGACGCTGGCGATCCTGTTGCGCGAACGCCCCAACACTGTCCGCTGCATCTGCACATCGCGGATGCTGCCTGAGGGCGACGTCGCCGACCTCGTGCTGGCGGGACAGTTGCCGGTGCTCAACCAAACGCTGCTGGAGTTTTCGCCTGGGGAGGCTCGCAACCTCGTCACCGCCCGCTCGCAATCGCCGTCCGAGGTCGGCGACATTTCGGAGGCGCGCGGCTGGGCGGTGGGCCTTCTCCTGCTGGCCAACGCCGGAATGTACTACCCGCTTTCGCAGACCGGCCTTGCCGGGGGCGCCGGCCTTCGGGAGATTGTCGGACGTTATTTCCTGCGCGACATCGCGCCGGAGGACCAGGATCTGCTTATCAGGCTCAACGTTCTGCCGGAGATCAGCACGGAGCTTGCCGATGCGTTCCTGGGCTCGCCGCAGGCTGCTCGCCTGCTGGTGCGGCTGCAGCATCGCCAGCTGCTGATCACGCGCGACGGTCCGGGCGGCGCCGCCTTCCAGCTGCATGACTTATTGCGCGAATACCTTGCCGGCCTACTGGACCGGCGCGTGACGGAAGCGGACCGTTCCAGGCTGCGCGAGCAGGCAGCAAAGGTCCTGCACGAGGCAGACAAAACCGACGCGGCAATCGTGCTGGCGTTGCAGGCGTGCGCCTGGCCGCTGGCACGCCAGCTCATTCTGGAGTGCGCTAACGGCGTTCTCACGCAAGGGCGCAGGGCCAGCTTCGTCGAATGGTGCAACAGGCTGCCCCCCGACCAGATGGACGGGTGGCTCCATTATTGGCTGGGCGTCGCCTTCGCATCGGACGATGCGAAGGCCGAACCGCACTTCTTCAAGGCATGGCAAGCATTCGAGAACACCGACATGCGCGGCCAATGCCTGACGGTCGCGCGGGCGGTCGTAGTCAAGACCGCCAGTTGGCGTACGCATGAGGGGCTGGCGGATTGGACGCGCCGAGCCTCACAGCTTCTTGCCAGGGGATTGCCGGAGTTGGATCCGGAGGAACTCATGATGGTCAGGCTCGGCATCCTGCGGGCCGTCGATTTCGCCGAACCTGGCGAATTCGACGCCCATGACGCGAAGCGCCTCGTGAATGATATCCAGCAGCGCCTGACACATCTGCCGATCGAGGATTCGGTCGAGTTGCGCCTGCTGGCAAGCGAAGCGCTCATCGACTACGCGACCTCGTCGGGGCAGCGCGACATTTTTGCCAATGCCGTGGACAGCGTTGCCGCCGATCTCGAACATCCGGATATCCCGCCGCTGGTGCTCGGCATGTGGCTGGTGTCCTTTGGCTCGGCCAGCGGCCGTTACTTCCCCTATTCGCGGCGCGGTTTTGTCTATGCCTCGGCCGAGGATGCGTTGCGACGCGCAACGGCGATAGGCGAGCAGCACGCCTTACGGGGCGTCGAGTTCAGCGCGCTCTATCAGCTTCAATTGCTGATGAAGCTTCACAACAGGTTCTCGGAATTCAATGCGCTCGTCTCCCGGCTGGGCGAGATCGCGGACAGCAGGTTCACAACCCAGGTCGCTGTAGTCGCCGACTGCCACGCGGCGATGCACACGCGCAACGGCGACTTCGTCAAGGCTTATCTCGACTGCGATGCCTTCATGGATGCGATCGAGCGGGCGAATGAGCCGATGATCGAACGCTGGCCGCATTACGTCACCAAATACCAGGTCCTGCTGGCCGATCGGCGTCCAGCGGAGGCCATTGCGCTACTCCAGGAGATCGTCGAAAGGCTGAGCGGCGGCCCTCGCCAGCGGGTCGAACTCAACATTCTGGCCGCTCGGGCCCTGGAGCAGAAGTGGAAAGGCGGCGCGTCCTATGGCACTCGTCTGGCTGAATTCATGGAGGTGTTGCGCCAGGTCAACCCCTCCGCAATCCTGCTCAACCTGCCGGACCTATTGGCCGATCTGGTCGCCGATGCGCTGGAGCGAAAGATCGACGTCGATCTCTGCCGCCGCGTCGTTCGGGCGCGATATCTGGTCCCGCCCGCTGGCCGACCCGTCCAGTGGCCTTGGCCGCTCAGGATCCACTTGATGGGAGGCTTCCGCCTCGAGATCGATGGTGCCGAGGTCGCGCCCGGTGCCAAACCTACCCGCGCTCTCGACATATTGCGCATTATCTGCCTGTCGAGGGATCAGGTCTGTTCGGTGGAAACCCTGCAGGATTGGCTCTGGCCCGACCTCGACGGCGACCAGGCCAAAGCGGCCTTGGAGCAAGCGCTGCATCGTCTGCGCAAATTGCTCGGGCAAGGCGAGCTCGTAACGCTGAGAGAGGGCCGTTTGCGGCTCGCTGCCGACAAGGTCTGGATCGATCTGCAGGATTGGGAAGACCGGCTGAAACCCGTTCTGTCGGGCCAAAGAGACAGCGCAATCGAGGAGCAGGAGAAACTGCTGGAAGGCTTTGTCGGCCCGCTTTTCTCGAATGGCCCGACGCCCGCCTGGTCGAACGCCGCGGCCGACCGGGTGCGGGACGGGTTGGTCGAGCTTGCCGTGCGGATCGCCAAACACTGGCAGAGCCAAGGCAACGCGGATCGGGCACGCCAGGCGTGCCGGCGTGCGCTCGATTTCTACCCGGAATCGGCCAAACTCCATGGCACGCTCATCCAGGAGAGCCTCTCCAGAAACGACCATGCCGGCGCCATCGAGGATTACCGGCGCTATGAACGCGCGCTCGCTTCGACCGGCGATGACGAGCCCTCGCCTTTGCTGCGTTCGCTCGTGCGCCCGTTTCTCTAGACCGGTTCATCGTTTCACGGAAACGCCGAACCGCTCTATCTCTTTATTTTTGCGCAATTCCGGACGGAAAACCGTTCCACACTTTTCCTGGAATTGCTCTGGCGCAGCTCGGAACTCTGTAAGCCGTCCGTAAGTCGCGGTCTGGGAACCTCGGCTCGTCGATCAAAACCGATCGCCGGAGGCCTGAAGCCCCCGATACCAACACTCACAGGAAGGAAAAGGTCATGCCGTATACTGCCAGAGCAACTTCGAGAGTGCGTGCCGGCACCATCCGGGCTGGAGCCACAAGACTTTCCGACCAGCTCAGGATCGGGCCTTGGTCGCTCCTCTCGCCCGAAGCTGTCATACAGCAAAAGTACAACTCCCTTGGAGGCGCCGGCTTCGCCGAGATCGACAGGAAGGACACTGGAAAAGCCTGGTATCTCAAGAACGGCTCATGCATTTGTTACAACGATGCCATGCACGACGCCTTTGAGATCCATGGCGAAATCTACAGGAAGTGGATTGCGCTTGGCGGTCTCGCGTGGGGCATTCCCTGCACCGACGAAACCGGAACTCCCGACGGCGTCGGCCGATACAATCACTTCAACAACAATACCGCTTCGATCTACTGGACACCGAATACCGGTGCTCAAGCGATTTGGGGGGCAATTCGCGGCAAATGGGCAGCAATGGGCTGGGAGCGCTCGGTTCTCGGCTATCCGGTCACCGACGAAACCGGAACTCCCGACGGCGTCGGGCGCTACAACCATTTTGCCAATGCCGGCTCGATCTACTGGACACCGAACACAGGAGCCAACGTGGTGTACGGTGACATCCGCAAGAAGTGGGAGAGCCTGGGCTGGGAACAGTCATATCTGGGATATCCCACGACCGACGAGACCGAATTTGCCGATGGTGGCCGTGCCAATCTGTTTGAAAACGGCGGCATATACTGGTGGCCCGACACCGGCGCGATCGACCTTCGAGATGTCGTCGTCCACTATACCGGCCTCCATTGCTTCGGCGAGACCGACTGGGATCAGGGATCGAGTGCGGACGAACCCTATGTCATCGTCAGCGTGACAACGCCGCAGATCGCCGACACCAAGCGCAGCCAGGTCTATGGCGACGTCGATGCCGGAGATACAAGACCCGACCTTATGGAAATCTATCGAGGCAAGCCTTACGGCATCAATATCGGCACGGTGCTGATGGAAAACGATTTTGGCGACCCCAACAAATACAAGGACGAGGTGCAGAAGATCGTCATGGGCGTCCATACGGCGGGCACGCTCGCTTTGGGCCTCATTCCGGTGGCAGGACCTATCATTGCCGCGATAGCCGGCCCGGCCCTGGGATCCTTAATGCCATCGATCGGCGGCGCCATCAGCGATCTCTTCGATTGGGGCGATGACAGGATCGGGAGCGCGACAGTAACCATCTCCGCAAAGCAGATGGTGTTGCTCGCGGCACGCACGAACAATACCACCTTCAGCGGGATTGGGTTCAAGGTGGAAACGCCCCTGATTTCCGGCGAGGGGGCTTCCTACAAAGCCTATTTTGGCTTTGTGCCTGCCTAGGCCAATCGCCTCGGCAAAACCTTCGCCGAGACAATCAAACTTACCAGCCCCGCCTTCCATTGGCGGGGCTGCCACTTCGCGACTGAGAGTTTCCGTAGCGGTCGTCGCAAGGTGCGGTCCGGATGCGGCAGCGGCCGATCAGCATAGCGGGCAAGCTGTCGTTGCCTAACCCCGCACAGCCCGTAGCGCCGCCATGAACGCGGCTCCTTCGGCCGGAACGATGGAGACCGCATTAAGTGCGGTCACCTCAACGACGCGGCCGCAGCCAACGAGGCCGAACGGGACCGGCGGAAACCGGATCAGGCGGTGCGCAACCCGCCGCCATGACAGCCGAGATCAATCAGGATGGAAAGAGAACGGTGACAAGAGCGGGCATGCATCACACCAGCCCGCGCTTGGCCATCATCGCTTCCGGGGAAGGCATCTTGCCGCGGAAGGCGGTGTAGAGTTCTTCCGGGTCCTTTGAACCGCCGGCGGCGTAGATGTTCTTGCGCAGCCGCTCGGCCAGCGCCGGATTGAAGGGATCGCCTGTTTCCTCGAAGGCGGCGAACGCGTCGGCGTCGAGCACTTCCGACCACATGTAGGAGTAATAGCCGGCAGAATAGCCATCGCCGGCGAAGATATGGCCGAAATGCGGGGTGCGGTGACGCATGGCAATGGTGTCAGGCATGTCGAGCTTTTCGAGCGTCTCGGCTTCGAAACGAAGCGCCTGTTCCGGTGCATCCGGCCGGGCGTGGTAGGCCATGTCGACCAACGCCGAGGCGGTGAACTCGACGGTGGCGAAGCCGGCGCCGAAGGTGCGTGCCGCCAGCATCTTGTCGACCAGCGCCTTTGGCATCGGCTTGCCGGTCTTAATATGCAGCGCATGCTTTTCCAGCACCGCCGGCACCGTCAGCCAGTGTTCATAGAGCTGCGACGGCAGCTCGACGAAATCGCGGCTGACCGAGGTGCCAGCGACCGATGGCCAGGTAACGTCGGTCAGCATGCCGTGCAGCGCGTGACCGAATTCGTGGAACAGGGTCTTGGCCTCGTCGACCGACAGCAAGGCTGCCTCGCCGGCCGGCGGCTTGGCGAAATTCATGATGTTGTAGATGACCGGCTTGGAGCCATCGCCTAGCTTGTAGCCGGATTTCAGCGCGCTCATCCATGCGCCGGAGCGCTTCGAGGGTCGCGCGAAATAATCGGCGAGGAACAGGCCGCGCTCGCTGCCGTCGGCATTCTTCACCACGAAAACACGGGCGTCCGGATGCCAGGTGGCAATGCCCTTCTTTTCTTCGAAAGAAATGCCGAACAATCGTGTTGCCACGTCGAAACAGGCGTCGATGATGCGGTCTAGCTGCAGATACGGCTTCAGCTCGGCCTCGTCGAAGGCGAATTTCTCTGCGCGCAGCTTCTCCTGATAGAAGCGCCAGTCCCAGGCAGCGAATTTCTCGTTGCTGCCGGCCTCGGCCGCCAGCCGCTGCAATTCGGCCTGGTCGCTTGCGGCCTTTTCCACCGCCTTTTCCCAGACCGGATCGAGCAGCGCGTGCACCGCCTCCGGCGTCTTGGCCATGGTATCGTCGAGCTTCAATGCGGCATAGGAAGGATAGCCGAGCAGCTTCGCCTTCTCGGCGCGCAGGCGCAGCATGTCGCGCACCACTTCCGTGTTGTCGGTAGCGCCGCCATTCTGGCCTCGCATGATGAAGGCGCGGAACGCTGTCTCGCGCAGGTCGCGGCGTTCTGAGAAGGTCGAGAACGGCTCGTAGATCGAACGCGACAAAGTGACGGCGTAGTGGCCCTTCTGGCCGCGCATCTCGGCGGCTTCCGCCATCGAGCTTTTCAGGAATTCCGGCAGGCCGGCAAGATCGGCCTCGTCGAGGAACAGCGCCCAGTCGCGCTCGTCGGCAAGCACGTTCTGGCCGAAATTGGTGCCGAGCGACGACAATTCCTCGTTGATCGAGGCGAGCCGCTTCTTGCCTTCGGCGTCGAGCCTGGCGCCGGAGCGGACGAAGTTTTTCCAGGTCTTTTCCAGTACGCGCAGCGTTTCGGCATCGAGCTTCAGAGTCTCGCGGCGTTGATAGAGATCGTCGATGCGGGCAAAGAGGCGCTCGTTCATCGAGATCGCCGAGAAATGCCGCGACATCTTCGGCGAAATGTCGCGCTCCAGCGCCTGGATTGCCTCGTTGGTGTGGGCGCCAGCGCGGCACCAGAAGATCGACGAGACATGGTCGAGAGCCTCGCCGGCGAGTTCGAGCGCGGCAAGTGTATTGTCGATGGTCGGCGTCCCGGTGTTGCCGGCAATCGCCTCGATCTCGGCTTCGTGCGCCTTCAGGGCAGCGTCGAAGACCGGAGAAAAATCGCCGTCGCCGATGCGCGCGAAATCGGGCAGGCCGAGCGGCCCTTGCCATTCAGTCAGCGGATGGGCGGCGAGGTTGACGGTGGAAGGCATGGGCAAACTTTCGCTGAGTGGGTGGGAGAAGCGGATCGTCACCGATGTAAGGCGCCGGCCGGTTCCACGCAACAGCGCCCGATTGGCGCTGAAAGCGTGCCCACATGGTGCCGTGAGTATCGTTCGAGCCGAATTTTATGCCCACCAAGATATTATCTTGTAACCTGCATTTTCCTTCGACTGAGGCTTCCACTCGTATCCTGACACCCGATCCAAAGGAACCTTAATGAGAGTAGAATTCTATGGTCTCACCTTCGACCTGCCTGCTGGATGGGTAGACATAGCCGGCGATCTTCCTGAGGGATCGCCACCTACCTTAGCCAAAGAAACGGACGGCTGCGGCGCGATTCAATTCTCTATTGCGAAGTATCGTAGCGGAGAAAAACCAAACGTAGACTTTAACGTTCTGAGAACATTCATGATTCAGTTTTGTCACAATAATTCCATAGATGTAGGACATATCTCAAACATCGAGTCTGACGGTATAATCTCTGTTGGCGTATTGTCAGAGACAGGTGATCAATTGACATCTGCCTGGTATTTGTCGAATGGGAATGATGTTGTATTCATGACATACGTCGGGATGGCTAATGACACGGATTGTCTGAAAGAATTGGGCGTTGCCAAAGCAATCGTGTCGTCTATATCGTTTTAGGGACTTCGATATCGGGTGGAATTACGGGAATTACGACAACATTGCACTTTTTAGACGTGATAACGCGGGCAATTCCAGCGACCGTCACCAAAAAGTCGCTGGCGAAAAAGCCCGTCAGTAGCCGTCGCAGTTTTCGGCGATCGCGGCTTGCGAACTAGCGGTGATCTGGTCGTTGGCGACCGCAAAGGTCTCCTGCATCAGCATGTCGTTGCTGGGAAAATCATAGCAGGCGATCACAGTGGTGACGCCGCCCTCGGATTTCTCAATCCGGTGGCGGATTTCGGCCCCGGCGATGGCGCCTTGCCACTCGGCGATCGAGGCGATGAATTCCTGCTTGCCTTGCACGACGCCGAGGTCGTCGAGCTTGATGCGGACGTTGTCGGCAAGCAGGTCCGACAATTCGGTGCGGTCGGCGACCAGCAGTGCCGAATACCAGCGATCGATGATCGCACTATCGTCGGCGCTGGCGACATTTGCCGAGCACAGCAGTGCTGCCGCCGCGAACGCGATCCGAGTTCGCACCATGCCTCGTCTCCTACTCCGTCTCCGGCCGCTCGAAATCGCCGGTGTCCTTGTTCATCACCCAAAGCTCGCCGGTCGAAATATCGAACCAGGCGCCGTGCAGTGACAGCCGCCCCTTGCCTTCGAGGATCGAAACACAAGGGAAGGTACGCAGATTGGCGATGGAATAGCGGATCGAGATGCGCTCCAGCGCCGTCTGGCGCTCGGTCGCGGTCATGAAGGTGCTGGACGATACGGTCTCGGCCGCGGGCGCGATCAGGCTCATCCACTTGCCGATGAAATCGCCCGGCGACAAGGGTGCGGCCGTGGTGTCGAGTGCCGCGCGGATGCCGCCGCAGCGGCCGTGGCCCATCACCACGATGTTCTTGACCTTGAGGCTCTGCACGGCAAATTCGAGCGCCGCCGATGTCGAGTGGAACTGATCGTCTGGCGCATAGGGCGGCACCAGATTGCCGACATTGCGCAGCACGAACAGCTCGCCCGGCCCGGCATCGAAGATCGCTTCGGGCGCGGCCCGCGAATCGCAGCAGGCGACGATCATCGTTTCCGGTGCCTGGCCCTCCCGCGCCAGCGAGCGATAACGGCCGCTTTCGGTGAGATAGCGGCCGCTCATGAAACTGCGGTAGCCGGTGAGAAGATGCTCGGGAAGATGGGGCATGGGCAGCGGTGGGAGCCTTTCCGGGTTGAAGGCAGCTCGGTTCAATCCCGAAAGGCTCTAGCGCATCGGCCCGAAAATCGGAACCGATTTTCGGAAAGCGGGATGGCGTGGTTTCGACGTGCCAGCCCGTATTTTGACACAGGTGAACGAACGCCGCCATTAATCGGGTTCAGAACCGCAGATTGGCGGTTCGACTATTCCGCGATGTCCAGCAGGGTCGATATCAGCAGCCGGCGCTCTTCGGCGGAGAGAATGTCCGAATCGAACAGGTTCATGCTGCGAAGCCCTTCGATGGCGAGATAGCAGACCAGCAGCGCCTTGAGGTTCGGCGTCTCCTGCTTCAGCCGCTCGAATAGCTGCCGCCTGAACGATTTTATCGGCGTCAGGAAATCGGGATCCTCGGCAATCGCCGAAAATATCCAGGATGCCGACGGTTTCGATTCCTCGGCATGCTCGGCCGACAGCTTGATGTAAGTTGCAAGCGGGCTTTCGCCGTTGACGCCGGCCGTGCGGGCGGAATCCAGGGCCTGCTCGAAGGCGCGCAGGTAATCCTCCACCAGCGCCTGCATCAATTTCGCCTTGGTCGGGAAATTATAGAGAAGACCGCCCTTCGACACGCCGGCACGGCTGGCGACCGCATCCAGCGACAGGCTGCCAGGACCCGTCTCGCGCGCCACGGCGGCGGCGGCGGCGAGGATCTTCTCGCGCGAATTTGCTCTGCGGGCCTTCATCAAGCGTTCCCCATTCATTAGCTTAGGCGGAATTGACAAGACCGTCCAGACGGTACAGTAAGATCGCCGTCATTTGAAATTGGGACCAGGCACAGGTATGTGTTCCGGTCATCCGACCGTTATGCTGGGCCGTGGCCGAGGGACTGTTCGTGATCAAGCGCTTCATCATCGCCTTCATTCTGCTCGTGCTGGTGTGCGGCGGCATCGTCGGCTTCAACCTGTTTCGCGACAATGCGATCAAACAGTTCTTCGCCACCATGAAGCCGCCGGCCGCGACCGTGTCGACGGTCATCGTCAAACCGATGTCATGGACGCCCGGCATCGAGGCGATCGGCACTGTCAGTGCCGTACGCGGTGTCGACCTCACCGTCGAAACCGCGGGCATCGTCAAGGACATCCTGTTCCATGCCAATCAAAAGGTCGCCGCCAACGCCGTGCTGCTGCAGCTCGACGATGAAGTCGAGCGAGCCGACCTCGTGGCATCGAAGGCGCAAGCCACCTCCGACCAGACGACGCTGATGCGCGCGCTTGAGCTGCAGAAGCGCGGGGTGGGCACCGATGCTACGCTCGACACGGCGCAGGCAGCAGCATCGGTCTCCGCCGCGCAGGTAAACAAGCTGCAAGCGGTGCTCGACCAAAAGCAGTTGACGGCCCCTTTCAAGGGTACCGTCGGCATTCCGAAAATCGACCTTGGCCAGTATCTCACACCCGGCACCGCCGTGGTGACCTTGCAGGACATGGACACGATGCGTGTCGATTTCACCGTGCCGGAGCAGCAGCTTCCGCAGCTGAAGATCGGACAGACGGTGCGGTTGGGCGTCGGCGGCGGCGACATGCCGTTCACCGGCAGCATCCGCGGCATCGATCCGAAGATCGACCCGACCAGCCGGCTGGTGACGGTGAGGGCGGAGGTCGGCAATCCCGAAGGCAAGCTGACGCCCGGCCAGTTCGTCCAGGTGCGCGTCGAACTGCCCGAGGAGAACGACGTGCTGGCGCTGCCGCAGACGGCGCTGACTTCCAGCCTGTACGGCGACTTCGTCTTCGTGGTGCGCCCGGCCAAATCCGCCGAAGCCAACGGCGCGGCGCCCGAGGCAAAGCCGGAAGAAAAGCCGGCTGCAGATGGTGGCAAGCCCGCGGCCGAAGCACCCGCGGCAAAACCCGACGAAAAGCCGGCTGCTACCCCAGCCAAACCGGCAGAGGAAGCCAAGCCGGCAGCGGAAGAACAGAAGCCGCAGCTCGTGCTCGCCCAGGTGTTCGTCAAGCCAGGCCGCCGCAACGCCGGCCTGGTTGAGATTCTGGAGGGCATCGTGCCCGGCGACGAAGTCGTTACCGCCGGCCAGAACCGGCTCTCCAACGGAATGTCCGTTGCCGTCGACAACACGATCGATCCGAGCAAGCCAGGGAACCAGCAGGCAGCCCAGCAATGAGCTTTTCCGATCTCTTCATCCGTCGCCCGGTCCTTTCGACCGTGCTTGCCTGCATGATCCTGCTTCTGGGTTTCCAGGGCATCTTCAACCTTTCGATCCGGCAGTATCCAGAGGTTGAAGAAACGGCCATCACCATCACCACTGCCTATCCCGGCGCCAGCGCCGACCTGATCCAGGGGTTCATTTCCGCGCCGATCGCGCGTGCCGTCGCGTCGACCGAAAACATCGATTATGTGACGTCGGCGAGCCGGCCGTCATCCAGCACCGTGACAGTGCAGATGAAGCTCGGCTCCGACCCCGACGTGGCACTGAACGAAGTCTTGTCGAAGGTGCAGAGCGTTCGCGGCGATCTGCCGGACGAAACCAAAGACCCGGTGATCGTCAAGGGCACCGGCCAGCAGTTCGCGATGATGTACATCTCGATGCAGAATCCGAACATGACGCCGGAACAGCTCACCGAATATATCGAGCGCGTCGTGCGGCCGCGTATCTCGACGGTCGAAGGCGTCGCCGACGTGCAGATCTTCGGCGCAGCCGAATATTCGATGCGGGTCTGGATCGACCCGATCAAACTGGCGGCGCGCGGCGTGACCGCGGCGGAAGTGCTGGCCGCCATCAACGAATCGAATTTCCTTTCCGCGCCCGGCGACACCGAAAACGAATATGTGGTTTCTTCGATCACCGTTCGCTCTACGCTGCAGACCCCGGAGGCTTTCGCCGCCCTTCCACTCCGGTCGAAGGACGGCAATGTGGTGAGATTGCGCGACGTGGCCCGCGTCGAACTCGCCGCGGCGAACACCGACACCAGGGTCAGCTTCAACGGCAAGCCCGGCATCTTTCTCGCTATCTTTCCGACGCCGGCCGCCAATCCGCTGACCACCGCGGCGGCAATCCACAAGATTGTGCCGACCATCCAGGAGACGCTGCCGCTCGGCATGACGATGGAGATCGTCTACGATTCAACCGAGCAGATCAGTGCGTCGATCGAGGAGGTGTTCAAGACCATCGGCGAGGCGGTCGCCATCGTCATCGTTGTTATCCTGCTCTTCCTCGGCTCGTTCCGCTCGGTGCTGATGCCGATCGTGACCATTCCGCTGTCGCTGATCGGCGTCTGTTTCCTGCTGTTTTCGGTGGGCTATTCGATCAATCTTTTGTCGCTGCTGGCCATGGTGCTGGCGATCGGACTTGTCGTCGACGATGCCATCGTGGTGGTGGAAAACATCCACCGCCACATGGAGGAAGACGGCTTGTCGCCGATGCAGGCGGCGTTCAACGGCATGCGCGAGATCTCGTCCGCCGTCGTCGCCATGACGATAACATTGGCCGCCGTGTTCGCGCCGCTGGCCTTCACCGGCGGCCTGACAGGCGCACTATTTCGCGAATTCGCGGTGACGCTTGCCGGCTCGGTGGTGCTTTCGGGTGTCGTCGCCCTCACCATCACACCGATGATGTCGGCACGTATCCTGAGGTCCGGCTCGCACAGCCGCTTCCAGCGCATTGTCGACAATACGTTCGGGCGCGTCGAACACATCTATGAGCGGCTCGTCACCGGTTCGTTGAACTATCGCCCGGTGACGCTGATGATCGTCCTCGCGCTGGTCGCCACGACCGGTTTCATGTTCACCAAGACCGCGAGCGAACTGGCGCCGGAAGAGGACCAGGGTTTCCTGCTTTCGCTGGTGACCGCGCCGCGGTACGCGACGTCGGACTATACCGAAACCTACGTCAATCAGATACTCGGCCTGGTCAAGGATCTGCCTGAGACGCGGGCACAGTTCTCGGCGGTCGCCTTCGGTGGTGGCCAGACGAACAGCGCTTTCGTCGGCTTTGCGTTCAAGGACTGGGCTGACCGCACGCGCAACTCGAAGGAAATCCAGCAAGACATTACGGGCCGCCTGAGCAAGGTGGCGGGCGTCGAAGCTTTCGTCTTCGCGCCGCCGACGCTGCCCGGCTCCGGCGGCGGCCTGCCGATAACGATGGTCGTGCGCTCGACCGGCGACGCCTCGCAGGTGTACGAGGCGGCCGAAGACATCAAGAACAAGGCGCAGGCCTCCGGCCGCTTCATCGTCGTGCAGAATTCGATGACCTTCGACGCGCCGCAAGTGACGGTGACGATCGACCGCGACCGCGCCGCCGCGCTCAACCTGCCGATAGCCGACATCGGCCGGACGCTGACGCTCCTGGTCGGTGGCGCCGAAGTGGCGCAATTCGACCGCGAATCCAACAGCTACGACATCATCCCGCAGGTGCCGCAGAGCTTTCGCGACAACCCTGAAAAACTGGGCGAGTATTTCGTGCGCAGCGTATCGGGCGAGATGGTGCCGCTCTCGGCGGTGGTGAAGATCTCGACCAACGCGTCGCCGGCCGCCATCGAGCAGTTCAACCAGCTCAACTCGGCGACGATCTCTGCCTTGCCGCGGCCCGGCATCACCACCGGGGATGGGCTACAGGCGATCGAGGACATTGCCAAGCAAAGCCTGCCCGACACCTTCTTCATCGACTATACCGGTCAATCGCGGCAGGAGAAGGAACAGGGCTACACGATCATCATCGCCTTCGCGGCGGCGGTGCTCGTCATCTATCTGGTGCTGGCGGCGCAATTCGAAAGTTTCCGCGATCCGCTGATCATCATGATGGCGGTGCCGCTGTCGATCTTCGGCGCGATCGTGCCGCTTAATGTCGGGCTCGGCACGCTCAACATCTACACCCAGGTCGGCTTGATCACGCTGATCGGCCTGATCACCAAGCACGGCATCCTTCTGGTCGAGTTCGCCAACCAGCAGCGTGAAATGCACGGCATGCGGCGGCGCGATGCGATCATCGCGTCGGCCAGGGTGCGGCTGCGGCCGATCCTGATGACGACGGCGGCGATGGCACTCGGCGTGGTGCCGCTGATCATCTCCAGCGGCGCTGGTGCCGCGGCACGCTATTCGATGGGCCTGGTGATCTTCACCGGCATCCTGGTCGGAACCATGTTCACGCTGTTCGTGGTGCCGATGTTCTACACCTTTGTCGCCAGCAAGGACCTGCCGCATCACGCCGAAAAGCCGGATCCGAAGCTGATGCCGGTAATGCCGGATTAGATTGCGCTAATATCCGGCCCTTGCCTGGGAGCGACGAGAAGCATCGCTCATTTAACGATGACGATGCTGGTGTTGGCCGGGCCGAAGACCTCGACGAGCTGGTAGAAATCGGCGGCGTTGTCCGGATGCAGACGCACGCAGCCATGCGAGGCTGGCTGGCCGAGGCGCTTGATGGCGCTTGTCGCATGTACGGCGTAGCCGCCGCTGAAGAACACCGAATGCGGCATCGGGGCGTTGTCGTATTTCTTCGAATACCAAATTTCATGCATGCGGGTCGGCTTGAACGAACCGGTCGGCGTGACGTGCGTCCTGTCGCCGGTCGAGACCTTCCAGGCGAATGTCGGCCGGCCGTCGACCAGGATTTCCATGGTCTGCTGTGACAGTGATACACGCGCGACGATCTTGTTGGCGGCGGCGTGGGCTGCGCCGTTGCCGGCACTGACAAGCAAGGCAGTACCGGTGATGACGGCGGCGGCAATGTTGATGAGCTTGGCGGAAATGGCAGTGTACATGATGTCTCCCCTATTCTGCCGGTCGGGGCCGGCTCAATTCGATGACCGGCTTATCGGGGCGTCATGTTTCAAGCCGATTTCGCTAGATGTTCGTTTGTGTTTCGATTCTGTTTCCCCTGGTTAACAGAAAAGGTCCGTGCAAAGCAGCTTGCAGTTGCACGACGTCGTCATGACGGTGGCGTGTTTGCCTAGGCGGATCGGCCAAACCGCGGCACGAATACGCGATTGCCTTTCGTTTGATAGGAATTCACCTGACTCCGAAACCGAGCTGCAACAAAGCGCAGCCTCGGCGGCATGATCCGGATACAGCGAACAGGCAAAGTTGACCTAACGAAAACAGCGGTCAACGAACGATCGGAAGCCGACACTGTTTTCGCTACGGTCTGGATTGGTCTGGACAGTTTCCAGCCTGCGCGTCGACCGGCTCAAGCCCCTCTGGCGGGGGCGGCTTAGGGCCGTTGAGGATGCGCGGCGCCTCCGGCAACTTGCAGCCGAGAGGACCGAAGGCCCGCGCCGCAACGGGGGGCTCCGCTGGCGGCGCGGGCGCTTCGGGGGTTCCCCTGAAGTGCCCGTAAATTCCAATTTTGAGGAACGAACAGGATGAAAACGAAATTCGCCGCTTCGGTGCTTTCCGCGCTGCTTTACGTCCAGGGGCTGCTCGGCATTGCCGGCCTCGCCACCGTGCTGCTGAAGGAACGTGCCCATGCCGGCGAGGTCAGCACGAACAGTGACATGCCGTCCGGCCCGTCGCTTCTCGTGGTGCGCTGAAGAGCATCGGACCCAAGGTGGAAACCGGTTTTGGGAAAATCCGATGCTCAAGACAAAAGGGTGGCCGTCCTGCCTTCAATCGGCGAATTGCGTCGGCGGATCGAACCGGTAGCCCGCACCCCGTATGGTGGTGATGGTTTCGGTATCGAGCTTGCGGCGCAGCCGCACGATGCGCGAATCGATCGACCGATCGAAGGCTTCGGCATTTTCGGCGGGCGCGGCGGCGATGATGTCGTCCCGCGTCAGCACCTTGCGCGGGCTGGCCAGGAACAGCCTGAGCAGCGCCACCTGCCCGGGGGACAGCTGTTCTTCCGTGCCCGAGCGGTGCATGACGATGGCCGATCGGAGATCGACGGTCGCGTTCTCCAGCACGATCAGTTCCCCGGCGCTCCTGCCGCGCCGAGCCAGAAGGCCGCCGACGCGAGCGGCAAGCTCCCTGACATTGAGCGGGCTTTCGACGACGTCGGCGGCGCCGAGTTCGAGCGCCAGAACCTTGTCGACCAGATCGGCCGGGCGGCAGATCAGGATGAAATCCGGTCCACCTTCGCCGCCATGTCGCCTGAGCAGGTCGCGCCCCTCTGCCTGGCTGACGCTGTCGCCGACAACCACGACATCGATACCCTTTTCCGAAAGCAGCGATTCGGCCTCCCACGGCTGTCGCGCCGCGCGGACGTCATGACCGCGCCGCTCGAGATGATCGGCGAGATCGGTCGCAATTACTTCAGCGACGGAAACAAGCGCGATAACGGATCGTGCAGCCATGTTTTTCTACCCCGCATACGGCAACCCCAGAAGAGTGCTGGACATCATGTTTATACCCAATCTACTTTCCACTGAAAGCGGGAGCGAAAGCATCGTGCGGGCACGAATTGTCATTGTCGAGGACGAGCCCGACCTGAGGGATGCGGTCGCCGAGTATCTCGGCGCCAGCGGCTATGATGTGGCCACGGCCGAAAGTGCGGCGGCGGCGCGCGACCTTTTGGAAACCCAGTCCTTCCATCTGGCCATTCTCGACATCGCCATGCCGGGCGAGGACGGCCTGTCGCTCGGCCGCTGGATGCGGTCGAAAATGCCGATCGGCATCATCTATGCGACGGCCGCCGGTACCGCGCTCGACCGCATCGTCGGACTGGAGCTCGGCGCTGACGATTACATCGTCAAGCCTTACGAATTGCGCGAAGTGCTGGCCAGGGTGCGCAGCGTGCTGCGTCGCGTTCCTGAGCCGACCGAGCCACAAAAGGCCAAGACTGAAACATCCGGCGGCCGCCGGTCCGTGAGCTTCGGACCCTTTCACGCCGATCTCGACGGCAGGCTCGTCACCGGCGCCAACGGCGCGGTCATCGACATGGCCAAGAGCGAGTTCGACGTGCTGGAGGTGTTCCTGACGCGCGCCAACCGGCTGTTGACGCGGGCGGCGATCTCCGAGGCGATCGGTTTCGTCGAGGACCCGGAATCGTCCCGCGCGGTCGACATCCGCATCATGCGGCTGAGAAAGAAGATCGAAGCGGACCCGGCCAACCCGAAATTCCTGCGCACGGTGCGCGGCGAAGGCTATATCTTCTCGCTGCCGGCCGGTGAAAATAACTGAGGCCTGGCGGCTTGAGCAAGCCAAGGCCAGGAAATGACCATGACGGCTGAAACAGCACGCGCGGACACGCAGGGCGCCAGGCAGGGCGCGGCGATGGTGGCCGTGCATGTGGTTCGCCGGCTGCGCGAAGCCGGCGATTGGCAGCGCGAGATGGAAGGTATCCTCCAGACGCTTTGCGAAGCCATGGATTGTCACCGCGGCATCCTGTTTCGCCTGCGCGAACTGCCCGGCCAGGGTTTCGCCCAGTCGGTCGCCGCTTATTGGATCGCCCCCCGGTTTGGCGGCGAACTGGCATCGCCTACCGTCATCGTGCAGTCGGTCGTCGATTCGGACCCATTGCTGGAACGGCTGGCGGAGGACGAGCGCCAAGGCAAGATATTCGCCGGGCACACACGCGATCTCGAAGGCTTTCTGCGGACCGATTTCGAAAAGCAGAACATCAAGTCGTTCCTGTCGGTGTCGGTCTTTTCGCACGGCAATTTGTGGGGCACGCTGGCGGTCAACGACTGCGTCAACGAACGCGAATGGACCGACCAGGAAGAGGCGGCGCTGCACATGGTGGCACTCGCCATCGGCGATGCCATCGAACGATCGCCCTCCGACGCGCATGCCAGCGACGTCATTCGCCGCACCATGCTGCAGGCCTCGCTCGACGCCATCATCGTCATCGACGAGACCGGGTCGATCATCGAATTCAATCCGGCCGCCGAGAAGATGTTCGGCTATCGGCGCAGCGATATCCTCGGCAAGGACCTGCTCGACACGGTCGTGCCGGAATATTACCGCAAGGGCTATGCGTCCGGCGCCGAATATATGTCGGGCCGCGGCGCGCCGATGGTCGGCCAGCGGCTCGAAACGGTCACCCAGAACGCCGCCGGCGAGGTTTTTCCGATCGAGCTGACGGCAACCGAGATGCGGGTCGCCGATCGCCAGCTGATCTTCGGCTCTATCCGCGACCTGCGCGACAGATTGCGCGCCGAGGAGGAAATCAACCGCCAGCGCGAAAAACTGCACCAGAACGAGAAGATGGCGGCGATGGGCTCGCTGCTTGCCGGCGTTTCGCACGAGCTCAACAACCCGCTGGCCGTGGTCGTCGCCCAGTCGACGCTGCTGCATGAATTCGCCGCCGATCCGCAGACAAAGGTGCGCGCCGAAAAGGTGCGCGCCGCTGCCGAGCGCTGCGGCCGTATCGTCAAGAGCTTCCTGTCGATGGTCCGCCTGCACCCGGCCGCACAGGCCGAAACCGACCTCAACCAGGTGATCCGCGCCGCACTCGAAGTGACCGCCTATGGTGCACGGTCGAGCGGCATCATCATCGACACCGATTTCGCCAGCGGCCCGCTGCTGGCCATGGCAGATGCCGACCACGTGACGCAGGTGGCCGCCAACTTCCTCATCAACAGCCAGCACGCCTTGGCCGGCGTTGCCGGCGACCGCCGGATCAAGGTCCGGACGTTTCGCAGCGACCGCGGCAATCCCGGATTCTCGGTCGAGGACAACGGACCAGGCGTGCCGGAAGCGATACGTTCACGCATATTCGAATCCTATTTCACCACCAAGCCGGTCGGTGTCGGTACCGGCATCGGCCTGTCGATCTCGAAATCGATCATCGAGCGGCACAATGGCAATATCTGGTTCGAGGAGGTTTCGCCGAGAGGTGTGCGTTTTGTCGTGCAGCTGCCGGCGATCGCTGCGGGCGCGGCCGCCGCCGGCGAAGCTCCGTCGCGGTCCAGCGGCTTGCGTCACGCGCTGATCATAGACGATGAGCCGGATGTCGCCGCGTCGCTGTCCGATATTCTGGAGCTGATGGGCATCAAGTCGCGGATCGTGCCGGCCTGGGTCTCGGCCGCCGCGACGCTGAGCGGCCATGTGCCGCCGGACATCGTGTTTTCCGATTTGCGCATGCCCGGCACCAGCGGCATAGCCGCCTATCGCGAGCTACTCGCCGAAATGCCGGGTCTGGCGCGGCGCTTCGTGCTTGTCACCGGCGATCTGATCGGCGCGAAAGGCGAGATCGAAGCGCTGCCGGCGCCGCAGCGACCGCCGATCCTCGAAAAGCCGTTCAGCACGCTGGATGTGCGCGGCGTGCTCTCGGCCATTGCCGAGCAGACCGCTCTGGGCGGCTAGACTCCGAGATCTCTCCCGGAAGAAAAAGGCTCCCGGCCGACATTGCGGCGGGAGCCTGACTGGAGTGCTGGAGGGCGCTCGCAAAAAAATCAAAAAACGTTCGGCGTATCAGCCAGCGGGGCGGCATTGGCGATCATGCGGACCGGTCGTGCCTTGCCCGACTGGGCAGCGATGACGCGCAGGCAATCCAGGCTCTCGGCGCCCCAGGCCTGCCCCTTGCAGGCAAAATCGATCTCCGGCATCGGCAGGCGCGCCGTCTTGGTGGTGGTTGTCGCGCCGTCGATGAGGTTGGCCGGCGGGTTCAGTGAGGCGAAGGCCGGACCGACGGTAGGCGTCAACGCCATGCCGGCAAATGCGGCAGCCGCCAGCAGCATGAACATCGCCATCGGATGATCACTGGCGCGCTGGCGCAGCGCCAGCTTCGGGCGCCGGTCGTTACGCTGGGGACCCTGCTGGCGAAGGTCGGTATCGGTGATCTGGATTTTCGTACGCATCGTCGTTTCCTTCGGTCGTCTTCTTTTCTCTGTTGAAACGAACCTAATCGCACCTTGTAACCGGCCAACGATGATGAATTAACGATTGTGTAACCGGCATGAAACCAAGCCCGCGGCCATTCCTGGGCAAACCGATCCGGCGTAGCTGGCAGCACCGGTGGCATTCTCTGCTCGTTTTCCGCTACCCACGGCACCAGATCCGCGTCGCCTTTCCAGGCCCACGGAGCGTCGGGCGCTCAACAAGTGTAAGGGGATTAACGTCTGGAATTCCCGGGATTTTCCCGGCTTCGATCGTTCGGACTGGGCTCTCGAATCCCGTTCGATTTCCCGTCAAGACTTATCCCCATTTTTCCAAGCCATTGCATTTCAATGGAAAATATGCTTTTATTGAACGACCATTCAATAAATAAAGAGCCTTTATGAACCCGCATCTGCGTGACGTGGCAATCCCCAACGATTGGGATCGGCGGGGGCTGCCGGGCTGGAGCTATCATTCCGACGCCTTGCTCGACCTCGAGAAAGAGCACGTCTTCCGCAACCATTGGCAGATCGCCGGCCATGTCTGCGACGTGCCGAACGCCGGCGACTATCTGACGATGGATGTGGTCGGCGAGCGGGCGCTGATCGTGCGCGGCAAGGATGGCGTTGTGCGCGCCTTCAACAATATGTGCCGCCACCGCGGCAGTCGCGTCGTTGCCGACAGCCAGGGCACTTGCAAGAATGCGCTGGTCTGCCCCTTTCATGGCTGGGTCTACAATCTCGACGGCACGCTGCGCGGTGCTGCCCGCCCCCGTTCCTTCCCCGACCTCGACAAGACCGATTTCGGCCTGATGCCGCTCGAGCTCGAAATCTGGATGGGCTTCATCTTCATCCGTTTCCGCAAGGGTGGGCCGCAGCCATCGGTGGCCGAGCTGTTGAAGCCGATCGAAGCCGAGATTGCCCATTACGGCGTCGCCGAGATGGTGCCGTCCTGGGGCATCTGGACCCAAAAGACGCCGGTCAACTGGAAGTCGGTGCGCGATGTCGACAATGAAGGCTACCACGTCGCCATGGCGCATCCGGCGCTGCAGGACCTTTACGGTGCGACCTATTTCGACGAGCCGTTCGTCAACGGCGTGTCGCGCTCGTTCGCCACCTACAATCCGCATGCCGGACGGCGCTGGAGCGTCGCGCAGTACATCAAGCTCGCACCCGAGGCGAAGCACCTGCCGGAACACCTGCGCAAGGCCTGGATCTACTACGGCATCTTCCCGAACAACGTGCTGTCGCTCATGCCGGAATCGGTGCAGTTCTATCAGGAATTTCCGCTGTCGACGGGTGAGACGCTGCTGCGCGGCGCCATCTACCGCTATCGCGACGAGACCAGGGAACAGGCGGCAGCCCGCTACCTATCCTACCGCATCGACCGCGACACGCTGGCCGAGGATGTACAGCTTTCGATATGGTCCAACGAATCCATGCTGTCCGAAGCCTTCGGAGGTTTTTACCTCTCCGATCTCGAATATGGCGTGCGCACCCACCACGACCATTTGCGTAAGCAAGTTCCCGTGCTCGGATTGGAGACCGCGCCCGAGGAGAAGGATATGTGGGCACTCAACGAGGCGCTCAGATCACGCTCGTGACGCCCCGGTCCTCAGGCCCAAATGGCGACCGGAATGCCGAAACGATCGGCGAGCGGCGGATCCGGAAACGGCATTGCTTCGCCTCTGACGATGCGTCCGGCAACCACCATCATCGCCGCGGCGTCGAGGAAATCGTCGGCGGCCGCGCCGCGCGGCGGCGTCTGGTCGAGAAAATCCTGGCTATAACCATGTTGGGCAAGCAGCGCCTTGCGTTCGGCCATGCCGGCCGGATTGATGTTGCCCCTGATCTTCTTCGGCAGGCGCATAGCGCGGTCGCCGTTCAGTTTGCAGAAGGCAACTTCCGGATGCGATTCGAAGACGCGGCTGCGCAGTTCGGGCCGCGCGATCAGCAGCGAATCGATCTCGCGGATCTTGGCGAAGATGCCGAAGGCCTGGATCGAGACACCGCGCGGCGGATCTGAGGTTGTCCTGGCCACCTCGCTTGCCTTGCGATGTGCGGCGTACCAGGCATCGACCGTGGTGAAGGCTTCGACCTCGGCGTAAAGCGCGGCGCGGGAGGGGATGGCAAAGACACTGGACTGCCGGGCCCCGAGCAGCGGCCGCACCAGCGCCTCCGGGCCGCGACCGCCTCGTTGCGAGAAATCGGGCAGGCCGATTGGCATATCGACCGCTACCAACGAGTCGGCGGGCAGTCGGTCGAGCAACGCCGCGAAGCTCGGGAAAACGGCTGTCGACGGTGCCGCACCGGGATCGCGGCGGACGGCTATCCAGCCGGCCTTGCAACCGTCGACGCCGACAAGCACAACACCCCAGGGCATAACATCGTCGGGCGCAACATCCTCGGGCGCATCATCCTGGGGCACGGCGTCTTCGGCCTGCGTCACGCCCGGCGGTCCCGTTCCGGATGCAGCAGATGGCGAAGCTGCACCATCGCCATCGGGTGCGACAGGCTCTGGGCATCGGTCTCGAGCTGCAACTCGTCGCCGCCGCGCTTGGCGGTCCGCGCCAGGATCTCGTAGACCGCCGCCGTGGTCGATTGCAGCGCCTTGGCGGCCGGCTGGCCGGACAGGATCCGCGCCAGGTAGACGGCAGCCGTCAGGTCGCCGAGCCCATTCGGCGGCTTGTCGATGAGCCGGTGTTCGGCAAGCAGTGCCTCTCTGCCGGCGAGCAGCAAATTGCCGGTGCCGCCGGCCATCATCGCCGGCGCCGATGTGACCAGCATGGCCGGTGGGCCGGCCTGCAGGGCTGCAGCCATTGCCGATTTCAAGTCGGGCAGCGGCGCTCCGGCCATCCATTCCAGCTCGTAGCGGTTGGGCGTGGCGATATCGGCGATCGGCATCAGCCGGTCGCGCATGGCGATTGCGGTCGGCTCAGGTACGTAGAGCCCGCCCGAATCGCCCATCACCGGATCGCAGATATAGAGGGCGTCCGGCGTCTTCGCCTTGACCGCGCCGACCAGCGAAGCGACGGCTTCGGCCTGGCCAGCCTCGCCGAGATAGCCGGACAGCACGGCGCCGACCTCGCCCAGCCACGGCGCGCGCTCGAGGTCGGCCATCAGCGCCTTGAACTGGTCCAGCGGCGGCACAATGCGGGTGGCCCGGCCATGGCCCGGATGCCAGGGCAGGATGACGGTCGGCACCGCCCAAACCGGAAAGCCGAGCGTCTCCAGCGCAAAGACAGCGGCACGGTTGCCGACCGAGCCACGGGCGACATGGCTGGAGACGACGATGACCGCGCGCGGCGCGTCGGTTTTTTCGGCACTCATTGATTTTTCCTAACTGCCCCTGGTGACGAAAAGCACGAGCCAGATCAACAGGCCGATGGCAATAAGCAAGCCCGCTGCCCGACCGATGCGGGTGCCCCAATATTCGATCGGGTCCGACCGGTCGGCATCGGCCGCAGTGACGTGGTCTCGCGCGCCTTTAGTCGTTCGTGCAAGGAACGAGGTGCCCCCCGGCTCGGTCTCGCGCGCCACCCGTTCGATGATGCGGCGCGATTCCGCGTCGCTGTCGTGGCGTTTCGCCATGGTGATGTCCCGTTTTATGCCGAGCTTAACCCGTTCGCCTCGTCTGTCACAGGGCCCGACGGCGAATGGCAGAAACCAGTAACACTTCTCGGCCGAAGTCATTTTCTTACGCAAGGATTGTGCTAATGCTTCGCCTGCCAATGCTATCGAGGGGACTTATCATGCTTGCCCAGCGCCTTTCTTCGCCGCCAATCTTCCGTAATTTAGCTGCGTTCCTGGTTATGGCCGTCATGCTGCCGCTGCTTGCCGGCTGCGGCTACAACACCATTCCAACAGCTGAGGAAAACGCCAAGGCCGCATGGAGCGAGGTGTTGAATCAATACCAGCGCCGCGCCGATCTCATCCCCAATCTGGTCAACACGGTCAAGGGCTACGCGGCGCACGAGAAGGACACGCTCGATGCCGTGGTCGAAGCGCGCGCCAAGGCGACGCAGGTGACCGTGACGCCGGAAACGCTGAACAATCCGGAAGCCTTCAAGAAATTCCAGGACAGCCAGGCCGGCCTGACCAGCGCGCTGTCGCGCCTGCTGGCGGTGGTGGAGAACTATCCCGATCTCAAGGCCAACCAGAACTTTCTGGCGCTGCAAGCACAACTCGAAGGCACCGAGAACCGGATCACGGTCGCCCGCCGCGACTATATCCAGGCAGTGAGAGAGTACAATCTGACGCTGAGGACCTTCCCGTCGGTGATCTGGGCGACCTTGTGGTTCCGCGGCAACCAGCCGTTTGCGAATTTCACCATCGAGGAGGATAAGATGCAGCCGCCGAAGGTCGATTTCGGCACCAACACCACGCAAGGCGGGTGAAGAACAGCCGGTGAGCGTGGTCCCTATTGGCCTTGCACTCCGTAGCGCCCCCCTCTGCCCTACCGGGCATCTCCCCCTCCACGGGGGAGATTGGCAGCTTTGGCTTCACCGCCCATCCTGCATCGTTGGAGATTGGCGAAAACAGCCCTGACAGCCGATCTCCCCCCTTGAGGGGGAGATGTCCGGCAGGACAGAGGGGGGCGCGACAGAACGCCAGCCTGGCCTTCCTGCTCGTCTTCCAAAGCCTTCTCCTCCTCCCGCTCACCGCCCTTGCCGCCGCACTGCCGGCGCTGACCGGACGGGTCGTTGACAATGCCGGCATCATCGATGCCGCGACCGAGGCGGCGCTGACGCAGAAGCTTGCCGAGTTCGAGACCAAAGGGTCCGACCAGATCGTCGTCGCGACCATCCCCAGCCTCGACGGCGAGGAGATCGAGCCTTACGCCAACCGGCTGTTCCGCGCCTGGAAACTGGGCCAGGCGAAGGAGAACAATGGCGTGCTTTTGCTGGTGGCGCCGAACGACCGCAAGATGCGCATCGAGGTCGGCTATGGGCTTGAAGGCACGCTGACCGACCTGCACACCAAGCTGATCATCGAAAACGACATGGTGCCGGCCTTCCGTGCCGGCGATTTCTCAGGCGGCATCAGCAAGGCCGTCGACGACATGATCATGGTGCTGGAAGGCAATCCCGAAGAGCTGGAGGCGCGCGGCGAACGCAACCAGCAGCCGCCGTTCAACAGCGACGATCTGTTCTTCACGATCTTCATAGCCATCTGGGCAATCATCTTTTTCGGCGGCCTCGCAGCCTCCATCCTGCCGCCGATCTTCGGCCAGAAGATCGGTCCCGGCCGCTATCGCTGGCTGGGCATGACCTTCGAGCCAAACCGGCGGTCGTCCGGCGGCTGGTCGGGAGGTTCCGGCGGGGGATGGTCGTCGGGTTCAAGCGGTGGCGGGTTTTCCGGCGGCGGCGGTTCGTCCGGCGGCGGCGGCTCCTCGGGAAGTTGGTGACGAGATGACAAGACACGCCGTCAGCCCGGTGGAATCCGGCCGTTTCACCAAAACGATCGGCACCGCGCTGTTGGCCATGGCGGTGCTGCTGGTCGGCTTCGCGGCCTTCGCCGCCGCACTGCCGGCGCTGACCGGACGGGTCGTCGACAACGCCGGCATCATCGATGCCGCGACCGAGACGGCGCTGACGCAGAAGCTTGCCGAGTTCGAGACCAAAGGGTCCGACCAGATCGTCGTCGCGACCATTCCCAGCCTCGACGGCGAGGAGATCGAGCCTTACGCCAACCGGCTGTTTCGCGCCTGGAGACTCGGCCAGGCGAAGGAGAACAACGGCGTCCTGCTTCTGGTGGCGCCGAACGACCGCAAGATGCGCATCGAGGTCGGCTATGGGCTTGAAGGCACGCTGACCGACCTGCACACCAAGCTGATCATCGAAAACGACATGGTGCCGGCCTTCCGTGCCGGCGATTTCTCAGGCGGCATCAGCAAGGCCGTCGACGACATGATCATGGTGCTGGAAGGCAATCCCGAAGAGCTGGAGGCGCGCGGCAAGCGCAATCCGGCGAATGACAATCCTGTCGATCCCATCTTCATGCTGTTCATTGTCCTGTGGGCGACGATGTTCTTCGGCGGCTTGGCAATGGCGTTCCTGCCGCCGATCTTCGGCACGAAGCTGTCGCCGGGCGTGTACAAGTGGCTGGGCATGACGTTCCGCTACGGCCGTGGGCCAGCTTCGTCATCCTCCGGCGGCGGTGGCTGGACGTCTGGGACCTCGTCTGGCAGTGGCTGGTCGTCTGGAAGTTCCGGCAGCAGTTGGTCGTCCGGAAGTTCGGGCGGCGGGTTTTCAGGCGGCGGCGGCTCGTCCGGCGGCGGCGGTTCTTCAGGAAGCTGGTGAGACATCAATCATGGCAACACGACCGATCAGCCCCGAGGATCATGAGCGCATCGCCGGTGCGATCCGCGCTGCCGAATCAAAGACCGACGGCGAGATCTACTGCGTCGTGGCGCATGCCAGCGACGGCTATTTCTTCCCGGCCGCTTTCATGGCGATGCTCGGCATGCTCGTCGTCAGCCTCGCCGTCGGTTATGGGCTGGAAGCCTGGTGGCTGTCGATCCGCTTGCCGCATTTCGTCATCGCAGAGCTTCTGGCGCTTGCCAGTGTGCTCATCCTGTTGTGGGCTTTGCCGGCATTGCGCATCCATTTGGTGCCGAGGCGGCTGCGCTACCAGGCCGCCCACGCCAATGCGATGAAGCAGTTCCTCGCCCGCAACGTCCACCGCACCACGGCGCGCACCGGCGTGCTGGTGTTCGTCTCGATTGCCGAGCGCTATGCCGAGGTGGTCGCCGACAGCGGCATCGATTCTCGTGTCGGCCAGCATGTCTGGGACGGTGTCGTCCGCGACCTTACGGCGCATGCCGGCGACGATCGGCTTGCCGACGGGTTCGTCAAGGCGATCCAAGCAGTCGGTGCGGTACTGGCCGAGCATTTTCCGGTCTCGACTGGCGACAGCAACGAACTGGACGACCATCTGGTCGAGATTTGATCTCGCCAAAAGCGGTTTCGCAGCGTCTCAAGAACGCACCGTCCGGCTGTGTGAAAGCATCGCGGCGGTTGACCGGACTCTTGCAATCGGGCGCGGCGGGTTTATGGTTAACCAATCATGAATACGCTGAGCATCGACATCAGGAAAGCCGAACCGCGCGATGCAGCCGCCATCGCCGACGTGCATCTCGAGGCCTGGCGCGGCGCCTATTCGGGCATCATCCCGCACCGCACGCTGACATCGATGATCAACCGCCGCGGCGCCGACTGGTGGGCGAATGCCATTCGCCGCGCTGCCACCGTCCTGGTCGTCGAAATCGGCGGCAAAATTGCCGGCTATGCGACGATCGGCAAGAACCGCGCCCGCGAACTCAGGCAGCAGGGCGAGATCTACGAACTTTACCTGCGGCCGGAATATCAAGGCATCGGGCTCGGCAGCCGGCTGTTCTCGGCCGCGCGGGCACGGCTGGCCGACCATGGCCTGAAAGGCATGGTGGTCTGGGCGCTGGAAGACAATCAGAACGCACTTGCCTTCTATGCCGGCGCCGGTGGCCGCGATGTTGCCGAAGGCGTCGAGATATTCGAGCAGAAGGCGCTGAAGAAGGTCGCTTTCGTCTGGGAATGACGGCCAGCGCATGATCCGGCCGGTTTTCGGTTCGGACGATCTCCCCGTACCATTCGCCGCATTGCACCATTCGCCGTCGCCCGCTATCGATCTCCAATCGAGAGAGGGATAAAGCGATGCGTATCGAAGCGATTGCCAGCGGAAAGAACCCGCCCGAGGACGTCAACGTCATAATCGAGGTGCCGATCGGCGGCGAGCCGATCAAGTACGAGATGGACAAGGAGGCCGGCACGCTGTTCGTCGACCGCTTCCTGCACACTTCGATGCGCTATCCCGGCAATTACGGTTTCGTACCACACACGCTGTCGGGCGACGGTGACCCGATCGACGTATTGGTCTGCAACACGCGCGCGCTGGTGCCAGGCTGCGTCATCAATGTCCGGCCGATCGGCGTGCTGGTGATGGAGGACAATGCCGGCCAGGACGAGAAGGTGATCGCGGTGCCTTCGCCCAAGCTGACCTTGCGCTACGAGGACGTCCACGAATACACGCAATTGCCCGACATCACCCGCCAGCAAGTGCAGCACTTTTTCGAGCACTACAAGGATCTCGAACCCGGCAAATGGGTCAAGATCGAAGGCTGGTACGATGCGGCCTATGCCAAGAAGATGATCGTCGAGGCAATCGAGCGGGCCAGGCGCAAGTAATTATCGGGCGCAAATAATCAGTTGTCGACGCGGCCGAAAGCGGGCGCGTCGCCCAGCACCTCACGCTTGTCCTTGCCGCAGGCGAAGGTGCGTGCCTTCTCGTCGGCAAGCTTGCGCGCCTGATCGTTGGCGGCGGGATTGCTGGTGGCGAGCACAAGGCCGATCGTGCAGCCTTCGTGGGCGTCAGGCTGGGCAACCTTGGCCACAATCAGCACTTCCGTCGACTTGTTCTCGCCCTCGCTATCGCTGATCGAGCGACGATGGATGACGGCGAAAGGAATGGCAGTTTTGCCGTTGGTTTCGATACGCCACTCGACCTTGGGTCCAGCCGAATTGAGACCGGAAAAGCTTTCCCAGACCGTGGTCATGTCGCCAGGTGGAAAGCCGTAGAACAGCGATTCCCGCGCGTCGTCATAGGAAACCATCACCGGGTAGCCGCGGTAGCCCGAACAGGCGAGATCGGCCCAGTCGCCGTCGCCTTCTTCCGCTTGGGCATAGGTGACGCAGTCCTTCTCCCAATCGAGATCGGTATAGACGCTGGATATGTCGCCGGCCCGGGCCGCCTGGCAGAAACCGGCGAGGGCAAGCGGGATCAAGAGAGCGCGCATGGCGGAACAACTCAGTTCGGGGGGCGCAGCGTACCGTCAAATTTAGCGGCAGCCTAGAGGAAGTCAGGCTGCGCACAGTGGTCTTGTAAAACGGACCACTATTTCTTCAAGCTTGCCTCTATCAGAAGATCGGCGTTGCGGGCCACCGACTTCGCCGGCCCGCCGGCACCGAACAGCTGGCCGCTAATATAGGCGCCCTCGATCAGGAGCAGCAGCCCGTCGCCCAGCGTGTCGGCATCGCCCGCGCCCATCTCTGCCGCCATGGCACGCAGGCGGCGGCGCAGTTCCTGCTTGTTGGCTTCGCTCACGACGCGGGCCGGATGGCCATGTTCGGGATATTCGACCGCGGCATTGGTCATGCCGCAGCCGCGATAATCGGGCCTTTGCGTACGCTTGCCGACACGCGTCAGGAAGGCGACGATCTGCGCGCGCGGATCGCCGGGATGGGCATTCACCGCCTCGTCGAAGCGCTCCCAGAATTCGAGGTCATAGTGCCGGAGGTAGGATGCGGCCAGCTCATCCTTGGACGGAAAGCTGCGGTAGAGGCTGGGCTTGGTGACGCCGGCACGCCGCACGATCTCGTCGACGCCGATCGCCCTGATGCCTTGCCGGTAGAACAGGTCTCGCGCCACCTGGAGAATCCGTTCGGCGGCGCGAGGCGGCGGTGCGTCATTGGCCTTGATCGTTGGTTCAATGCTTTTCATGCCTGGCCTGCCGATTAGCTGGTTGACAATGTTACCGGTCGGTACGTATGTTTCGGGCTCCTGCAACGTACCGGTCAGTAACATGATAGCTCAACCCCGCCCGTTTGGCCAGCGCTACGCTTTCGTCGTGGTCGCCGTCATCTTCCTTTGCCTGCTGATCGCAGCGGGCCTGCGTTCGGCGCCGGCAGTCATGATGCTGCCGCTGGAGAACAGTTTCGGCTGGCGGCGCGACGTGGTGTCGCTGGCGGCGGCCACCGGCATCTTCCTCTATGGCCTGACCGGGCCGTTTGCCGCGGCGCTGATGGAGCGGATCGGGCTGCGCCGCACCTTGCTTGCCGCGCTGCTCTTGATGTCGGGATCGACCGCGCTCAGCCTGTTGATGACCAAACCGTGGCATCTGCTCCTCACCTGGGGCGTGTTTTCCGGCGTCAGCTCGGGCGCCGTCGCCACCGTGCTCGGCGCGACCATCGTCAACCGCTGGTTCAAGACCAATCGCGGCTTGGTGATGGGACTGATGTCGGCGTCCAGTGCCACCGGGCTGCTGGTCTTCCTGCCGCTGCTCGCCTCGCTGGCCCAGTCGGGCGGCTGGAAGCCGGTCGCCATCGCCATTGCCGTGGCCACCGCCTGCCTGGTGCCGCTGGTCTATATGCTGGTGCCGGAGCGCCCGGCGTCGATCGGCATGGTCCGCTATGGCGCCGATGCCGACGACGTGCCGCCGGTGCCGCCAGCCTCGCAAGGCAATTTCCTTTCGCATACATTGAGCACGCTGCGCCGCGCCGCCGGCACGCGCGTGTTCTGGTATCTGTTCGCCACCTTCTTCGTTTGCGGCTTCACCACCAATGGGTTGGTCGGCACGCATCTGATCGCCTTTTGCGGCGATATGGGCATCGGCGAAGTGCAGGCCGCAGGCCTGCTGTCGATGATGGGCATCTTCGACCTGATCGGCACGACGCTGTCGGGCTGGCTCACCGACCGTTTCGACCCGCGCAAGCTGCTCGGCGTCTATTACGGCATTCGCGGCCTGTCGCTGATCTATCTGCCCTATTCCGGCTTCTCGGCGACCAGCCTGATCATCTTCGCGGTGTTTTACGGACTGGACTGGATCGCCACGGTGCCGCCGACGCTCAGGCTTTCCAACGAGGCGTTCGGCGACCGCAGCGGGCCGATCGTCTTCGGCTGGATCGTCGCCGGCCATCAGGTTGGCGCCGCGACAGCGGCCTTCTTCGGCGGCACCATGCGCGAGCTGCAAGGCAATTACGAGCTTGCCTTCCTGATCGCCGGTATGACGGCAATAGCCGCCGCCTGCATCTCGCTGCTGATCAACACCAGCCGCCCGGCGTTTGATCCGGAACCGCAGGCGGCGTAGGGCGCAATCGGCCGTGCTAATCTCCCCCCTGTTTGGACCGGAGACATCGCGAACAGGTGTGCGAGGACATCGCGAACAGTGCTCCATGCTATCTCTCGACGAGGTTGAGGTCGATGGTTTGG